>RZZR01000160.1 GCA_009929795.1 Deltaproteobacteria bacterium
GGCTCATTTCCTGGACGCCGTCCGTTGCCCTGGGGCTGTTAGTTCTTTTGATCTTTGGCCAAATACAGCCCAGGTTGGCTTTTTTGTTTTTGATGGCCTTTATTCTGCAATGGTACGTGAATGCCTCGTGGGGTTGCTGGTGGTTTGGCATAAGTTTTGGTGGACGGGCGTATATGAATTGCAGTTTTATATTCGCCTTTGGGTATGCCATGGTTTTTTATCTCTTGCGATCAAGGTTTGTGCTTAAATTTTTGCTGCTCGCTGTCATGGGAGGCTTGAATCTTCTCTTTGCCGCAGCGTTTGTTCTGGAAGTCGTCAGTAAAAACAAATCCAATGCGTTTGAGGCAATCTGGTCAATTCCCAAATTTTTACAGTTTTTTACATGAATCCAGTACGTTGTCTTTCAGTCATTGTTCCCTGTTATAATGAGGAAAAAACTCTGCGCCGGTCTGTCCAGCGTCTGTTGGCTGTTGAGACCTCAAGACTTTCGCTGGATATTATAATCGTGGATGATTGCTCCACGGATAAGAGCCCTGAAGTTGCCCGGGAACTGGAGCAAAAACACGAAAATATCCGCTTCATTGGGCTGGACAAAAACAGGGGCAAGGGCTTTGCCCTGCGCACCGGATTTGCCAAGGCCAAAGGCGATTTTGTGGCCATTCATGACGCTGATCTGGAATACGATCCCTTGGATCTGCCCAGGCTGGTGGCCATGCTTGAGGAGCACGGCACGGACGTGGCCTTTGGGTCCAGATATCTGAACCGGTCTTCGCGCCGGGTTTTGTCTTTTTGGCATTCATGGATGAACCGCAGTCTGACCACCTTGTCCAACATGTTCACGGATCTTGATCTAACCGACATGGAAACCTGTTACAAGGTCTTCCGCAAGGAAGCCCTGGACAAACTCGATCTCAAGGAAAACCGCTTCGGCATCGAGCCCGAGATGACAGCGGCCATTGCCCGAGCCGGGCTTACAGTTTCCGAGGCAGGAATCAGCTATGCTGGCCGGACCTGGGCCGAGGGCAAAAAAATCAATGCCTGGGATGGATTGCGGGCCTTGTACTGCATTTTTCACTACAACGCACCCAGCCTCCCAGCACCGGTGCAATTTCTCATCTACCTCTTTATCGGCGGTGTGGCGGCAGTGGCCAATTTTGCCTTTTTTGCCTTTCTGCTGCCTTTTGTCTCCTTGGCCACGGCCACAATCCTGGCCTTTATCGGGGCGGCAGCGGTCAATTATTTTCTCTCCATTGCCCTGCTTTTCAGACATAAGGCCAGATGGAACGCGTTTTCAGAAATTCTGGTGTACGGGGCAGTGGTCACGGTTGTCGGAGCCATTGATCTTCTCATGACCAAAGGGCTTGTGGCCACAGGGGCTACACCATATGGAGCCAAACTAACGGCCACGGCCGTGGGGCTGTTCCTCAATTTTCTTGGACGTAAATATTTTGTCTTCTGATCGATTGCACCACCACACTCCCGCGTCTTGACCATGACAACCGTTGCCTTTATCCCTCGACACATCCAGCGAGAGAGTCTGATCAATATCCATGTGAGGAGAAACCATGTCCGATACCGACCAGAACAAGAACCCCGAACACTGTCGCCCCGTGTACGTCGTTCAGGAACCCTGTGCCAACGATGACGAAATAGACCTCTTGGATCTCGTGGCCGTGCTCTGGCGTAGAAGATGGTTCATGATTTTCTTCACTCTGGCCACGACAGTCTTGGGCGTGGTCTATGCCTTGAGTCAGCCCCCGTATTATCTTGCCCGGACCTTGATCGCTCCGGGTATTGCCGGTTTTGACCCCCAGTCCGGGAACCCTCAATATTTGCCGACTCTTGCCGAAATGAAAGATTGGCTGGACCAGAAGGCCTATCTAGCCGAATTGATGACTCAAAAAGTTCCCGACGAACTCGGTGACAAGATCGATTCAATGGAAGTCAAGGCGGAACTCCCCAAAGGAGCTCAAATGCTTTCCGTGTCCGTACAGTCATCCTCACTAGAAGAGGGCAGGTCATTTCTGTCGTTGATTCTTTCCGCTCTCGAGAAAGACTCCAGGAACCTCGTTATTGGCCGACAGGAATTAAGCAAATCTATAGCCACCTTGGAACAGGTACTGAATAACTGGGATATGAAGGAAAACCGACTCAAAGATGACATTCTAGCCCTCAAACGCCAGGCCAACGTCGTCAAGTCGCAGATGGCCGCCCTGGAAAAGGATATTCACACCCAGCAGGAAGCCATTCTCAGGGTTGAAAAACAGATCGAGGCCGTGAATTTAAACAGTCAGGATCTCATGCGTCAACGCGACGAGATGCTCAAGGACCGCAAGACGAATGGCAACGACTTGGCACTTCTGATGTACACTAATACAATCCAGCAGAACATCAGCTATGCTTCCAACCTGGAGCAACGTCTGGACACCCTCAAAACCGGGTTAAACGAACGGAGTGTCCAGCTCAATCAAATCCAGACCAGGCTCAAGGACCTGGAATCGTCTATTTTGGACAAGGAAATCAATCAGACCAGGGAACTGGCTCTGAGCAAAAACGAACAGACGAGGGAACTTGATATTTTGAAAACCCGCCTCACCCAGCTTTGCCCGGTGACCGTGGTTCAACCCCCCATGGCATCTCTCGAGCCCGTCAAGCCCCAAAAAGCCATGATCGTGGCCCTGGCCGCTGTGGGCGGGGGCTTCATGTCCATCTTCCTGGCTTTCATCCTGGAATTCTGGATCAAGAACAGAGAACGGATCACCGGCTCGGCGCGATGACGGCTGACACATCCTTTTCATGGCCAAATTCTGGATAAGGCCATGCGCATCCTGGTCGACGCCATTCCCCTGAACAACATCGCCACCGGCATATCCCGCTACCTGCGCTGCCTGTACACGGCCCTGGGCCGGAATCACCCCAAGGCCGAAATCGCCTGGTTCGACGGACGAGGTCTCCGGCCGGACATGCCCCAGGGGCCAGCGGACCAGGCATCGTGGTCCCTCATGGCCCGGATCTTCTGGAAGCTCCCTCCCGGACTGGCCCTCATGGTCCGCATGGCCGTACACAGGCGCAGGCAAAGGGCCTTCTTTGGATTGGCCCAAGGCTTCGACGTCTATCACGAGGCCGGATTCTTCCCCTTTGCCGCCCCAAACGGGACGCGCACGGTCTTCACCCTGCACGACGTGTCCATCATGCGTTTTCCCCAGCACCATCCCCGGGAGCGGGTCCTGTACTATGACCGCTGTCTCGGCCCGGGCCTGGACCGGACAGACGCCTTTTTGACCGTGTCGGAATTCTCGGCCCGGGAAATCAAGGACGTTCTGGGTATCGATCGGAAGAGGATCACGGTCACCCCCCTGGCCCATGATCCCCAACTGTTCCGACCGGTTTCCAAACCGGAAATCGAGCGGGTCCGAACCAAACACGGCCTGCCCGAACGGTACTTTCTCTTCGTCGGCAGCGGCGACCCCCGCAAAAACACGGCCGTTCTGCCCAAGGCCCTGGCTAGGTCAGGGCTCGACATCCCCCTGGTCCGCGCCGGGTGGTCGGGCTGGGACAACGCATCCGGCCCCGGCCAGGTCATTCGCCTCGGCCATGTGCCGGACAAGGACCTGGCCGGCCTCTATGCAGGAGCCCTGGCCTTTGTTTTTCCGTCCATCTACGAGGGTTTCGGTCTGCCCGTGCTGGAGGCCATGTCCTGCGGCTGCCCGGTTCTCTGTTCGGATCGGGCCAGTCTGCCCGAGGTGGGAGGCGATGCCGTACTCTACTGCCGGGATCCGGAAAATCCCGGGGCCTGGGTCGAACCGATGCTCCGGGTGGCCAAGGACCGGGCTCTTCGCGACGATCTGAGCCGAAAGGGCCTGGCCCGGGCCCGGGAATTTTCCTGGAACCGGACGGCCGATACGACCTGGAAGGTGCTCAAAGGGAATAATCGCTGCCCGACATAGGCTGTTCCGGATCTCTCGTGTGCCAACGGACCTTGACCGGATGACGATTGCTTCATAGATTACATCGTCTGACATCGTTTGACATTGGAGGAAATTTCCATGGCCCAAATTACCGCTCGCTTGCCGGAGGATGTCCTTTCTTCCTTGGATGCCGCCGCAGCGCGGCTGCGCCGTTCGCGTGCCGAAGTGGTACGCCAGGCAGTGGAGTATTATCTCGACGATTTCGAGGACATCTCCCTTTCCATCGAGGCATTGCAAGATCCGGCCGATCCAATATTGGATTGGGAAAAGGTGAAGCGTGACTTACTCAATCTCGATTAAGCGGAGTGCCGCCAAGTCACTAGAGAGCATCCCCAAATCCGACCGTCTCCGCATCATTGAAACGATTGATTCACTGCGAAAGACCCCGAGAGCTGGATCCGCTCTGAAGGGCGAGTTCTCGGGATTACGCCGGGTTCGGATCGGCATGTACCGTGTGGTGTATGAAATCCAGGAAGCCCACTTGGTGATTCTCATCATACGCGTCGGTCACCGGCGCGAGGTCTATCGTTGACCATCGAGGCCGGCCTCCCCGGGGGGACGGGATTCAACCGGGCATTGGTGTGGCGGGCGGCCTCGCTGCTTGGGATATCGTTCATAGGACGTTCTGGACCTGTTGGGGACCAACGCACAGGAGCCGACCCCCTCTGCAAACCGGCGATTTCGGGCTCTATCGTGGCGTACGGTAAAGATCGTCGTGGTCCAGCACGCGCAACAGGCGGACGGATCGATTCCAGTCCGGGGCACCCGACGGGTTCCAGACCGAAGGCTCGAAGGACAGCCGGATGCGTTTGTCGACCCGCACGGACCAAGCCTTGGAGTCATCAATCTTCGGTGCGGAGACCCCTTCCTTCAGGTTGGGGAGGAAGCGCCGCCTCCTATTTCCTCTTGACATTTGTACAAAACTATTGCATATATGA
>RZZR01000161.1 GCA_009929795.1 Deltaproteobacteria bacterium
CTGAAACGCAATGAGAATAAGGGCATCACCAGTTTCGCGGAAAAGCCTAAAGATGAGAAAGTGCTTGAAGCCATGGTCAGCGAGCCGAATTCCGATAAACCTTATTTCGGTTCCATGGGAATTTACCTGTTCAACATCGACGTATTGTCGGATCTCCTGGAGAATTCCAGTTACGAAGACTTCGGCAAGCACGTCATTCCGGCCGCTATCGAGAAATATAATGTATACGGCTATGAATACACCGGTTTCTGGGCGGACATCGGCACCATTCGCGCATTCTTTGAGACCAACCTGGCTATCGCCAGTAAAAACCCGCCTTTCTCGCTGATCGACGAGGGCTGCACCATGATCTTTGGGGGCTCTTCCAGCGCTGTGGCCATTGAGGCCTGCGACGTCTGCCAGAAGAACGACGTCCTGTTTTTCGGTACCCTGACCTATTCCACGGCCACGACCCTTGAATACGGGCGCCGGAATTGTTTCCGGGAGTGCAACGATTCTCGGATGTCGGCCCGAGTCCTGGCCGATTGGCTGAACTCCCGGTTTTCAGGCAAACGCTATTTTTACATCACCTCGGACTATACCTGGGGCTGGACCACGGAGGAGAGCGTCCGGGAAGTGACCGGGACTCGGGACCGGGAGGCCCATCCCGGAATTTTGACCTCCTTGGGCACACTCGATTTTACCGAAGTCCTGGCCAAGGCCGGGGATGCCCGGCCCGAGGTCCTTGTACTGTCCCTGTTTGGCAAGGATCTGTCCACGGCTCTGATTGAGGCCAGAGCCATGGGCCTGGGGAAAAGCGCCCAGATCGTGGTCCCCAATCTAACCTTGGGCATGGCCGAGCGCGCCGGGGCCGAGGCCATGGAAGGGGTGGTCGGGACCATGCCCTGGAACTGGAAGATTCCCTACGAGTTCGGGTTCCAGCAAGGTCAGGTTTTTGTGGAGGAGTTCGTTCGCCGGTTCCGTCGCTATCCGAGCACCTCCGGGGCTAGTGCATACGCCATCGTTCACGAGTACGCATCAGCTGTGGAGCGGGCAGGGACCCTGGAGGTATCGGCCGTAATCGATGCCCTTGAAGATCACCGATATACGCTTTTGAAGGATGAACAGGTCTGGAGATCCCTGGATCACCAGTCGGTCCAGACGGTCTATCTGGTCCGGGGGAACGAATTGAGTCGGGTCTTCGAAGACGCCCACAAACAGGATTACTTCTCGATCATTGGCTTCAGGCCTGGGGAGGAAACCGTCATCACCCCGGACGAATGGAAGGCACGTCGAGTCTCACACGGTCTTTCGCCTTTCCTCGAAGAAAGGGAGGGGGCGATGCCGTGACTAGATTGCCGTTCCAAAAAATCAAGGCTAACGGCTTGGGAAGGTTCGGTTTGCCCCAGACCACCCTCTGGAGATTCATTTTGGCCACCGGCACCATCGGCCTGATCGTCATTCTCGGGATGATGATCCTGGCTGTGTGGATCGGCAGAAGTCTGGTGCACGAACTCCACTCGGACAAGGGATATACGGTGCTGCGCAATGCCGTTGAACTCATTGCCGCCTCGGAGATGGCCGTGGAGAATTCCAGAGTCAGTCATTTTCAGAACCGCAAGGAGACGTTGGGAAGGATCAATTCCTATACAATCGGCGTGCTCGAGACATTTTTGACCGAGGCCGAAACTGGGCGCATGTCCAACGAGGAGGCCAGAAAAAAGGCCCTGGCCCTGCTGAATTCGGTGGTCGGGCAAGGGACGATCCCCGGATTCGTCATCGACCAGACTTTTCGCCTCGTCGTTCACCCGAATCCGGTTTTTCGCGGTGATTCGGTACTTTTCTTCAGAGACGAAGAAGGCAACCAAGTCTTTCGAATTCTGGTTGAGGATGCCAGAACGAGCGATTCCGGGCGGCAGGTGTTCTCCTTCTACCCTTGGTTTAATCCCGAGACCCTCCGGCAGGAGACCAAGCTGGCCGTGGCCGAGTATTTCAAACCCTGGGATCTGGTCGTTTGCGCTGACGTCTTCATGAACGACGTTGTGGATGAACTGGCTCGGATCCGCCAAGCCGGCCTCAACGAACTCCGGGCCAGAATTGCCGAAATTACCATCGGTCGGACCGGATATGTGTTTTTTTTCGACGAGGAATGCAGGATGATCGGTCATCCGACCCTGGCCGGGGAAAACATCACCGGTCTTGATGAATCCGAAGTCGGACGAAGCATCTGCGAAGAGTTCAAAAAGGCCGCGGAACGGCCTTGGGGCGAGAATACCCTTGTCTATGACTGGAATTCCCCCTTCGAAAAGGACATGAATGCCTCGTCCGTGATCTCCTGGTGCACCCGTGAGCCGGTCACCGGTTGGTACGTCGGAGCCGCGGTCCATCTGGAGGAGCTGGACGAGACCCTGCCCAGATTCGCCATGAGCATCTTTCTCCCTTCCCTGGCTGCCATCCTGCTTTTGTGCGCAGCCTTGGCCCTTCTCCTGCGCAATCTTCTCCGCCCGGTACAGGCCCTGACCACAGTCTGCAACGAGGTCATGCACGGCAACCTCAACGTGTCGGCTCCCAAGGATGCCCATGGGGAAATGGGATTTCTGTGCTGGAATTTCAACATGATGATCCGGCGTTTGAGCGCCTTGCGCAAGAAGGACGAGCAGCGACGCTTGGATCTGGAGGTTCTGAACAAAGACCTCGAGCGGATGGTTGAAGCCCGGACAAGCGCCCTGCGGCGGGAGGCGGCCAAACTCCGCCAGGCCAACCAGCGGCTCAAGGAACTGGATGATCTGAAGTCCTCCTTTTTGTCCTCGGTCTCCCACGAACTCAGGACGCCCCTGACCTCGATCCTGGGCTTTGCCTCCCTGATCAAACGGGATTTTATCCGACAATTTTTGCCCCTGTCCGAGGATAGCCCGAAACTTGCCGAACGGGGGACAAGGATTGTCAAGAACCTCGAGATCATTGAGCAGGGGGGATGGAGGCTGACCAGGCTCATCAACGATCTCCTGGATCTGAACAAGATCGAGTCAGGTCGGATGGACTGGCGAGACTCGGTCGTTCGGGCCGGGGAACTGCTCAGGCGGGCCTTGCAGGCGGCCTCTGGCGAGTTCATCGACAATCCAAATGTTGAGCTGCGTTTGAACATTGCCGAGGATCTGCCCGAAATCCGCGTCGATGTGGACAGGCTGGAGCAGGTTATGATCAATTTGTTGTCCAATGCGGCCAAATTTACGGAAAAGGGCTCGGTCGAGGTTCTGGCCCATCGAGAAGGCGAAAACCTCCGGGTCGAAGTCCGTGACACTGGAGATGGCATTCCCGGGGATCAGTTGGAGGACATCTTCGAGCGTTTCCAGCAGGCCAGGACTGACTCCGTCAAGGGCAAGCCCAAGGGGACCGGACTGGGCCTGACCATTTCCCGGCAGATCATCGAACACTACGGGGGACGGATTTGGGCCGAATCGACCCCCGGCCTCGGGAGTGTCTTTGTTTTCACCCTACCTCTTTCACAAGTCGGCATACCAGGAGCAGACAGGTCCGATCGCTCGGAGGTCACATGAAAGCCCGTAAGAATGCGATCTGTTTCGCGACGGCCCTGATCCTCGCCGTCCTCGGTCTGGCCATGTCCGTATGTTCCGGTCAGGCCGAAAACACCCCCAAGACCATTCTCCTGGCCATTGTCACCGTGCCGGGCTCGGCTCAGGACGTCACGGCCTCCAAGTTCAAGGAATTGATCGAGGAGCGTTCCGGCAATCGGTTTATGGTGGAGATCAGCCGGGCTGGAGCCCTGGGCTCTGAGACGGAAATTCTGGAAAAGATTCGGTTGAACGTGGTCCAGATGGCCGTGATTACCACCGAGCCCATGGAGGCCTTTGTGCCCGAGGCCGGTTTGGTCGGCTTTCCGTTTCTGTTTAAGAGCAATGAGCAGGCCGATCGGATCCTGGATGGGCCTCTGGGTCGAGAGATACTCGACAGTCTTGCTCGGGCCGGATTCAAGGGCCTGCACTTTTCCGAAAACGGGTTCCGGCATCTGACCAATGATGTCCGGCCGGTGACGGGTCTGGCGGACGTGTCGGGGCTGCGCATCCGGGTCATGGAGAGTTCGCTTCACCGGGATTTGTGGACGTTGCTGGGGGCCAAGCCACTGCCCTTGCCCTGGCCCATTGACGAGGCACTGGAGGCTGGCCTGGTGGACGGTCAGGAAAATCCGCTCTGGGTGCCCTGGGTCTATCGGTTCGACCGGTTCCAGCGTTATCTTTCCCTGACCGGCCATGTCTATTCTTCCCATGTCGACCTGGCCGGGCTGAGCTGGTTCGACTCCCTGCCGGAGGCCGACCAGAATCTGGTCGTGTGGTGTATGCGCGACGCGGCAGTGTTCCAACGGGCCCATAACCGGAATAACGAGGCGGCCTACCTGGCAGGGCTCAAGGCCAGGGGCATGCAGGTGGTGGAGGATCCCGACATCGGCTCCTTTCGGGCCAAGGCCTCGGAGCTGACGGAACTGCCCGGATACCGGTCTGCCCGTATACGCAACCTTCTTGACCGTCTCCTGGCCGCCACCCAGGAAGACCCAGTTCCTTGAGGCGGAGGTCAGCACATGTCAGAGGTGGTTCGTATTACGGTCGTTCCCAGGCGGGAGATGATCACCGTGGTCAATGGAGGCCTGAGTGCGCTGTGCGCCCTGGCAGGGATCGACCGCGAGCAGGCGGGCAGGCTGCAATTGGCCACGGAGGAGGTCTTTCTCTACTCCGTGCAGACGATTCGGAAGGCCGGGCTGGAGTCCATGGTCACGGTCCGGTTCTGTCATCACGGTCAGGGCTTCAAGATCGTTCTTGAATACCCAGGCCCCAAGGGCCCCCTGGACGGGTGTTTCAGGGCCGGGCACCTTGACATGCCCGAGTTCAAGAGCTTCGAGGCCGTAG
>RZZR01000162.1 GCA_009929795.1 Deltaproteobacteria bacterium
ACCTGCAAGGTGGCTTTGGCGTCGCCCGGACCTCGAGCCACGATGGTGTCGGTTCCGGTCTGAAAGCCGGCCTTCCAGGTAACCGATGCATACCCGCTGCCGTCAGTGGTGGCCTTCATGGTTCCGCTTGTGGAGCCGCTTTGGTTGATCTCCACGGAAAAGGAGATCTCCACGTCAGGAACACCCTTGTCGTCCAGACTTTTGGCCCGAGCAGAAAGAGTCACTTCCTGGCCGACATGGACTCGGGAACTGGAAACTCGGAACTCGGAGATGGACCCCACATCCCCGTTGGTTCCGGCGCCGCCGCCGTCACCGCAGGAGATGAGAAGGGTTGAGAGACAAAAAAAAGTCATGAGCATCCTGAAAGCGAACATGCTCGAAACTCCTTGGAGAGAGGGAAAGAATTCGGGGTGAATGAAAAAAAATGATACTGTTTTTCAAAAACTTATGTTCAATCGAAATTATTGTCAACTTGGCACTAAAGGAAAAAAATAATCATTTCAGATAGTTGTAAGGCAAAACTCAATAACGGTCGGGGGGCTGTCAGACGTCATGACTGGTCAGAGGAGGATGCAGGGCCAGATCGTACAGTCCGTGGACAGAGAAGGAGAGGGAATAGTTGGGTATCTTGTCGAATTGGATACGACCCACAGTTTGGGTGCACTGACATCGGGAGAGCGGGGTTAGCCCAGGCGGAACCGGGAGGGGAATCCAGGAAGCCCGGATATGGGTAAGCCTGGAGTCGTAGCGGTCGGCGAGGTATTGAACTAATGCCTTGGCCTCGTCCTCGGTGAAGGTCTCCAAGTAGACTGTTCGCCCATCTCCAGTTTCGGTAGAGTCCGGAACGATGACGGCAGAATTGTCGAGCGCCGGGTCAGGTTCTCCGGTTACGGGATCGGGCCGGAAGAGATGGGCGACGACGTCCCGACGCCCCTTGAAGCTTCGGATGGTCACCGAGATCACCACGCCCCGCTCTGCAGGCCATTGATCCGGCTTGGGCTCGATGTCGACGCGCATGGGCAACCTCCGCTGATGCTGGTTCCTGTGTTGAACGTGGTTTTGCATAGCAGGGCCGGACGGAACGATCAAGAATGGACTGGAAAGGAGAATTGATATAGCACATGACCATGGCCATGCGATGCCTGACGCTTTTTTCCGTCGTTTTGACGGTGGCCTCGATTCTTGGTTCCGTTTGGCCGGTGTTGGCCCAGGATCAAGACTGGATCGAGCCCGTGTCCGGTCTGGAGATTCGGAGCTTCCAAGCTCCGGGAGCCAGCGGATCGGGATTGCTGGCCGTTGTCCGAGCCGATCCGGGTCGGTTTAAAATCCGTCTGGCCATGGCCACTGAGCTGGGTGGTCGGCCCGACACGGTTAAGGCATGGGCATGGAGAACCGGCATGGTCGCGGCCATCAACGCGGGCATGTACCGGGCCGACGACACCTTGCGGAGCACTGGGTACATGCGTCGGGGCGGACATGTGAATAACGGGTACGTAAACCCAGGATACGGGGCATTCCTGGTCTTCGAGCCGGACAACGCCACCTTGCCGGCAGTTCGGATTGTTGATCGGGCCGAGGAACCTTGGGAAGAACTTGTGGCCCGCTACCGGACGGTGATCCAGAACTACAGGATGGTTAGCATCCATGGCGAGAACCTGTGGCCTGAGGATGGACCTCGGATCAGCATCGCGGCCGTGGGCTTGGACAGGCAGGGCCGAATTCTGTTCATGCATTCCAGCACTCCCCGGACCCAGCACGAGTTCAACAAGGTCATCCTGGGGCTCCCTTTGGAGGTTCACAACGCCATGTACGTGGAGGGAGGCCCCGAGGCCTGTCTGTATGTCCGGGCTGGCGAAATGGAGCGGGTCTGGACTGGGACGACCGGGAGGGGCCTGTGGCGGGCTGAGTCGGACCAATTGTGGCCGGTGCCCAACGTCCTCGGCCTGGTGCCCAAATGAGCAAGGACCATCAGAACGTCATGTTCATTCTGGAAACCGAGCTTCGTCCCAAGGGCGACCAGCCCGCGGCCATCGACCACCTGGTGGCCAACATCGAGGCCGGGGTGCGCGACCAGGTGCTGCTCGGCGTGACCGGCTCAGGCAAGACCTTCACCATGGCCGGAGTCATCGCCCGGTGCCAGAAGCCGACCCTGGTGCTGGCCCCCAACAAGACCCTGGCCGCCCAGCTTTACGGCGAATTCAAGGAGTTTTTCCCCCACAACGCCGTGGAGTACTTCGTCAGCTACTATGACTACTACCAGCCCGAGGCCTATCTGCCCCACACGGACACCTACATCGAGAAAGACTCGTCTATCAACGAGGACATCGACAAGCTCAGGCATGCGGCCACCCACGCCCTGCTGACCCGTCGGGACGTGATCATCGTGGCCTCGGTGTCCTGCATCTACGGCCTGGGCTCGCCCGAGTACTACGCCCGGATGGTCATTCCGGTAGAGCGGGGCCAGCAGATTGCCATGGAGGACATCATAGAACGTCTGGTCGAGGTCCAGTACGAGCGTAACGACATTGATTTTCATCGGGGCACCTTCCGGATCCGGGGTGACGTCCTGGAGATCATTCCGGCCTATCGCCACGAACGAGCCCTTCGCCTGGAGTTCTTCGGGGACGAGATCGAGACCATCAAGGACGTTGACCCCTTGACCGGGGAGGTTCTGGGAATGATCGAGAAGACGGTCATCTTTCCGGCCAGCCACTACGTCTCGGATCGGGACAACCTGAAACGGGCCGTCGATGACATTCGGGAGGAACTTCGTCATCGGCTGATGGAATTTCAGCAGGCCAACCGGCTGGTGGAGGCCCAGCGCCTGGAGCAGAAGACCCAGTTGGATTTGGAAATGATCGAGGAACTGGGCTATAGTAACGGAATTGAGAACTATTCCCTGCACCTGGACAACCGAAGACCCGGTCAGCCACCGGCCTGCCTGCTGGACTATTTTCCGTCGGATTTTCTCATGTTCATTGACGAGTCCCACATCACCATCCCCCAGGTTGGCGGGATGTTCAACGGCGACCGGTCCCGCAAGCAGACCCTGGTGGATTTCGGCTTCCGTCTGCCTACGGCCCTGGACAACCGGCCCCTGTGCTTTGACGAATTTCTGGAGCGTTTGAACCAGGCCGTGTTCGTCTCGGCCACGCCCGGGCCCTGGGAGATGGAGCGCTCCGGGAACACGGTGGTTGAGCAGATCATCCGGCCCACGGGTCTGGTGGACCCGGCAGTGGAGGTCCGGCCGACCACGGGCCAGGTGGACGACCTCATGGCCGAGTGCCGAAGAAGGGTGGAGCGAAACGAGCGGATCCTGGTGACGACCCTGACCAAGCGCATGGCCGAGGATTTGACCGAATTCCTCCAAGATCGGGGCATCCCCACCCGGTACCTACACTCGGATATCGATACCCTGGAGCGGGTGGCGGTCATCCAGTCCCTGCGGGCCGGGGAGTTTTCCGTGCTCGTCGGCATCAACCTCTTGCGGGAGGGACTGGATTTGCCCGAGGTCTCCCTGGTGGCCATTCTGGACGCGGACAAGGAGGGGTTTTTGCGCTCGTCCCGGTCCCTGATCCAGACCTTTGGCCGGGCGGCCCGCAACGTGGCCGGGCGGGTCATCCTCTATGCCGACCAGATCACCGAATCCATGCGGCGGGCCATGGATGAGACCGATCGCCGACGGGCCAGGCAGGAGGCCTACAATCGAGAGCACGGCATCGTGCCCGTCTCCACGGTACGCCGGGACGGACCCAATGCCTTGTATGCGGTCCGTGAGGCCCGGGAGATGGCCAAGGCCGCCGAGGAATCTGCGGGCTACGTCGTGGATCCGGCCCGGGCGGCAAAGGAAGTGGCCAAGCTACGGCGGGAGATGCGCAAGGCGGCCGAGAATCTTGAATTCGAGGCCGCGGCCGTGCTTCGGGATCGGATCAAAGCGTTGGAGGCAGTGTTGGCAGCAACGGCCTGAGCAGTTCGGGAATCAGGTTCCCTGTTCGGTCAATTCCCGACGGAGAAATTCGTACATGACCATGGCCCCGGCTTGGGCCACGTTCAGGGAATCCAGGCCGCCGGGCATGGGCACATGAGTCAGGACGTGGCACCGGCTCAGGAGGCCCGGTCGAATGCCCTGGTCCTCGTTGCCGAGAAGAACCACGGCTGGGCGGTGCAAGGGGGCGATGGGCAGGGGGGTCGATTCTGGACGCAAGGCCGTGCCGTAGACCCAGAAACCGACTTTCCGGCATCGGTCCAGGGCCTGGGCCAGGTTTCCAGCCTGGACGACCAAAAGGCGGTCCAGGGTGCCGGCCGAGGCCCGACGGGCGGCATCGCCGAGAAAGGAGGATTGGTGCCGGGGGACGATGATGGTCTGCCCGCCCAAGGCGTAGAGGGTTCGGGCCAGGGTGCCGACGTTGCCGGGGTCCTGGATCCTGTCCAGGGCCAGGACCAGGGGGAAGGCGGCGGAGCGGGCGGATTCCAGAGCCTCGTCCAGATCGGCATAGCCCGGAGGGAAGATCCGGGCCAGGGCTCCCTGGTGGTTTCCGGGGAACAACCGGTCCAGCTCGGGGCGCTCGACGATCCGGAACCGGACCCGGGCTTCGCGACAGGCCTGGACGACTTTTCCCCGATCTCCTCTTGGAGGGGCCTGGATCAGGACGAGGTCAATCTGGCCCGCGCGGGATTCGATGGCCTCCTGAACCGGTTTGGGGCCGGTAAGGATATGCTCAGCCGGACTGGTCGGTCCGGGGGAAACCCTTTCAAAACAAGGATTGGCCCGATTTTGGGGACGATTGTTTGGCTGGCTCACGGATTTGCCAACCGGGTCGGTTTTGGGTAGCTCGTGAAAATCATCACCATGTCTTGCGAGGAATACATGAAATTTTTGATCCTACTCTGCCTGC
>RZZR01000163.1 GCA_009929795.1 Deltaproteobacteria bacterium
CGAACTTCCCAGACCTGACCGGCCTGGACCATGTCCCGAACCCGGGTCGAGCTGACCACGGCGTCGTCCACCAGGACCGGGCCGACCTGCTCGACAGTGAAGCCCATGTCCCGGCCCAAAATCTTCAGCAGTTCGAAATTTCCGGACCGCCCCCGGCCAAAGGCGTAGTCATAACCGATAACTATATGCCTCATGGCCAGAGGCTCCAGGAGATACCGGAGGACGAACTCGGCTGGCTCAAGGGCTGCCATACCCCGGCTGAAAGGCAGGCAGAGAGTCCAGGTCATGCCCTGCTCGGCGATGAGCTCCAGCTTCTGCTCGGTCAGGGTGATGAAGGGGGGGCTCTTCTCAGCCAGAACCCTCAGGGGGTGGGGGTCGAAGGTCACGACCACCGGAGACTCACCTTTGGCCCTGGCCCTTTCCCGGACACGCTCGAAAAGCCGCTGATGGCCCTTGTGCACCCCGTCGAAATTTCCGATGGTCACGCACGAGGGTCCGACCTTCCCCTGTATTTCAGATATGTCGTGGGCCACGTTCATCCTCGCCCGGCCTCCCTATCCATAATGGGTACGTTGCAAAGGCTGGAAACGCTACCGGAAAGGCCCCCAGGCCGCAAGGGAGCGATCTATTCCCAAACCTTGACGGGGCACCCGTTCCCTGGAGTCGGATGCGGAATTTTCCCCCGGAAAAAAACGCTTGCCAACACCGGGGCATCCGTCTAAAAGGCCCTTTCGTGCCGAAGTGGTGGAATTGGTAGACACGCTAGGTTCAGGGTCTAGTGGGGGTTCCCCCGTGGGAGTTCGAGTCTCCCCTTCGGCACCATCGACAATCAAGCCTTTGCAATTGCAAGGGCTTTTTTTATTGCATTTTTGGGGTGCAAACCGCCCGGATTTCTGGCATCATACTGCATAGTTTCAAACAAAGGGCTTACACGAACAGGAGTGCAACCATGATGACCCTTATCAAGACTTTTCCCCTTCTGCTCCTCTTTTTCGCCGTAGCCTTGAGCGGCTGCAACGGCAGCTCCTCGGACTCGGATTCAAACGCCACACTCCACAAGATCGGGGTTCTGCTTCCTCTGACCGGCGACTTGGCCGGGGCCGGACAGACCTTCAAAGCCTCCGTCGAAGTGGCGGCAGCCAAGCGGCCCAAAACTCGACTGATCGTCAAGGACAGCCAGAGCTTGGCCGTGACCAGCGAGGCCATGATGTCCGAGTTCAAGGCCGAAGGCGTGGACATGGTCATCGGGCCGGCCGGGAGCGAGGCCGCTCTCGGGGCCAAGAACTTTGCGGACCAAAACGATCAGACCCTGCTGTCCTGCTCTTCCACGGCCGTTTCCCTGGCCATCCCCAATGACAGCCTGTTCCGATTCGCCGTTCCGGATATGGCCCAGGCCCAGGTTCTGGCCCAGAAAATCACTGATTCCGGAATCACCCATCTGGCCGTTTTCGTCCAGCCGGATATCTACGGCCATGGCCTGTCGTCCGCCTTGGCCGACAACTTCAAGAATGCCGGCGGAACCGTTTTCGCGACCTACAGCATGCGCGGGGCATCGAGTGTCGAAGATATGCGCTACATCCTCGACCAGTTTTCCCAGGATCTGAGCCCGGTGCTGGAAGAGGTCGGCGAGGCCCGGATCGGCGTGGTTCTGGTCATGTATGAGCAGGCCGTCACCCTGCTCCAGGTGGCCGACGACTATATGGGCCTGCATCGCTTGACCTGGTACGGCACGGACAGCTTGGCCTTGAGCACCGTCTTGACCGGCAACGCCCTGGCCTCGGCCTTTGCCGTCCGCAGCGATTTCAGCTGCCCTCTCACCGCTGAATTTTCCAACGACGAATACCAAAAAATCAAGGATGAAATAAGCGCGGTTATCGGTGGCCCGGCCTCGGTCTATGCCGTCATGTACCACGACGCCCTCCTCGTGACCTTCGACGCTATCGAAAAGGCAGGCGGCCAGTCGCCGGAAATCCTCAGGCCCGCCCTGCGGGAAGTTGCCGCAGCCTTTAGCGGTGCCACCGGCCCCATTGCTCTCGACGTCAACGATGACCGCTCCGAACCCAAGACCTACAACTTCTGGAAAGTTACGGTCCAAGGAGGAGGTTACGCCTGGGCCCTGGACTCCCGGGAAAGGGTCCGATAAGTGTCCGACGCCGAAAAAAAAGGAAGGCAGCCTTAAGGCTGCCTTCCTGACAAAAACGAACGAAAAAAAACGACTACTCGATCCCCCTATCCTCCCGGGCGGCCTTGACGGCCTCGAAGCGATCGGGTTCGAGCCGCATTTGGAGATCCTCTTCGGTGGCCCCGGTCCAGACATCTTCAGGCACTCCCGCAACGATGTCGCCGTATTCAGCCATGGCCTCCGATCCGGAGGCTTGAACTATTTTTCCGCCAAAAGTCCCTCGTATCAGATCGATATAGGCATTGCGAAAATAATAGCCATCGTAACGATCTGCCCCCAGCCAATACTCGCATCCGGAAATGCGGATGTTGCTCTGCCAAGTCATGTTGTAGACCAAAGATTTCTCATCCTGCCAATTCTGAGAAGCAAAAGAAATGACATCTCCTTGCGAAGAATGGTAGATGGACGCCGAAGATGCGTATCGCTTCCCACTTCCCGGCACATATCTGTTGCCGACGAAATATTCCACACTGCCAAACTCTCGGACTTTTTTCATTCTCCACTCATCGTTGAAATAGTCCTTGAAGATGATATCCCACGAAAATCCTTCGCAGTCGACACCTTTGTAATGGTCATAATTCCCATCGTGGATAAGCTGCAACGGGTTGCATTCGGCATTGGCATTGTCAGGCGAATGCAGTGAAAACCCGATCACGGCCGATGCGACGAAAACAATTACGCCCAAACTTTTGGCCTTGGAAAAATTCCACATCCCGCACCTCCTGTCGGTTTATGTACTGCGATCCAAACAATCATTGCCCCAAACCCTCACATCCACTTCGACCGGATCGGCCCATCGGAACCCGTGGGTCTGAAACCAATATTCATTGTCCGTACTCCATTCTTTTCCGTTCAGCAACCGATTTGACGCCGGTGACCCTCAAGGGTATCAGCCGCACCGAAACGTTCATCAATGGTTTTTTTGGCGGTAAGCCTCCTCATCCATAGAAACACCCACAGAAAGACCGGTACTTTTTCTCCCTATCCAGCCCGTACCCCCAACCCTCGAGCCCAGTCATGACCGAACTTGAACGCGAAATACAGCGCCGCCGGACCTTTGGCATCATCAGCCACCCAGACGCCGGCAAGACCACCCTGACCGAAAAGCTCCTCCTTTTTGGGGGGGCCATTCGCATGGCCGGGGCCGTCAAATCTAAAAAGGCCCTCTACGCCACATCCGACTGGATGGCCGTTGAGCGGGAACGGGGCATTTCCGTGTCCTCCTCGGTCATGAAATTCGAATACAACGGCTTCGACATCAATCTCCTGGATACCCCGGGCCACCAGGATTTTTCCGAGGACACCTATCGCGTTCTGACGGCCGTGGACTCCGTCCTCATGGTCATCGACTCGGTCAAAGGTGTGGAACAGCAGACCAAGAAGCTCATGGATGTCTGTCGGCTCCGCTCCACCCCCATCATGACCTTCATCAACAAACTGGACCGGGAAGGCCGCCCCCCCCTGGAACTCCTGGACGACATCGAACAGAATCTCGGCATCGAAGTCGCGGCCCTGACCTGGCCCGTGGGCATGGGCAAGGGCTTCAAGGGCGTCTACGATCTTCGTCTGGATGAACTGCGTTTCTTCGTCCCCGATGGGGCCAAGTCCACCCGGCCCAGCGACACCATTCTGGTCAAAGGATTGAACGACCCCCTGCTCGATGAACTGCTCGGAGCGCACGGCAATGGCCCGGCCGATGCCTCTGGATGCGCCGGTAATGAGTGCGGTCTGTCGGGACGGTATGTTCATGCCTCTCCCATATCACCCATCGCACTGGATTTCAAGACCCGGAAACCGGAATATTTTTATTGCGCTTTACAATTTCAAGCCTGGATGGTATTTTTACGGTTGGTCACTTGAACACCATCTGCAGGAGCTTTTTATGGAACATATAGAAATTCGTTTCGGCAGCAACCTTGATGCATACGATACCGATGAAAGATCATTTCAAGACATGTTTCAATCTGTAAATCCCATGTTCTGTTTTTCAAAGCGGATCTGGAAACCCCAGATGGATATTTTCGAGACTCAAAATCAGATCGTTATTCAAGCGGAGATCGCAGGGGTGCAAAAAGAAGATATTGTCATCGAGGTCAGCAGCAAGGCGGTCAAAATTTCCGGTAACCGGAAAACCACCCGACTGGATCCGGCCGCTACCTATCGACTGGCTGAAATTCAGTTCGGTCAGTTCGAACGGGTCTTGTATCTTCCGTGCATGATCGATGTGGAAAAGGTGTCTGCCGTTGTCAACAACGGCTTTCTCCAGTTGACCCTGGGTAAACTGTTTTCAGAAAACATCAAACCGGCGCATGATTTGTCCATGGATTTTATCTAGCATCCCTGTTCATTTGCCAAGGATAATTCATGGATGATATCAGACATTCGACCGCTGCCATTTCCACCAATGATATTCCGGATACCATCCCTATTTTGCCTATTGTGGATACCAACCTGTTTCCCAAAATGGTGCTTCCACTGGTATTGATCCAGAAAGAGGCTATTGATCTGATCGATGAAGCCATGGCCGGCTCCCGGATGCTGGGTCTGATTTTGTCCAAAAAACCGGATCCAGGTTCTAAACACACGGCAGAGGATCTGTACCGCATCGGTACCGTGGCCGTGATTCTGAAAATGTCCAAGATGGAAGATGAAAAAGCCCAGCTGCTCATCCAGGGTCTGAACCGGTTCAAAACGGTTC
>RZZR01000164.1 GCA_009929795.1 Deltaproteobacteria bacterium
ATTGGCCAGGCCGTCGTTCCCGGCCTGGACCGCGCTGTACACGGCCAGGGACAGAGTCTGGGTCCGGCCAGGCAGGTTCCCGGCGATCATCAGGGTGGCTCCGAACTCTCCCATGGCCCGGGCAAAGGCCAGCATGGTCCCGGCCAGGATTCCACGCACGGCCAAGGGCAGGGAGATCCGCATCAAAACCCTCCATTCGCCGCATCCCAGGGTTCTGGCCGCGTCCTCGTATTTCCGGTCAACGTTTTCCAGGGCCGCCCTGGCCGACTTGAAGACCAGGGGGAAGGCCACCACGGCCGCGGCGATCACCGCCCCCTGCCAGGTGAACATGAGGGTGACGCCGAACATGGACTCCAGCCAGCGGCCGATGAACCCGTTTCGGCCCACCAGAACGATCAGATAGTAGCCCAGCACTGTGGGAGGCAGAACCATGGGCAGGGTGAATACGGCATCCAGCCCGTCCCGCCCGGGGAAACGGAACCGGTGCACGACCCAGGCCAGCAGCACCCCGAACACCAGAGCCAGAAGGGTGGCCAGGGCGGCCACCCGCAGGGTGAGCTGCAGCGGAAACCAGAACGAGGGGTCAAACATGGGCGGGATTCGCGGGCGGCTGGTCCATGAATTGGATGCTCCGCGCCGATAGGGGCTGGTCTTGGCCCAGAGGGGGCTCCGCCGTTGCTTCGAGACTCAACTTTCGGAATCCTCCGTGCCCAGAATTACCGAAAAGGCCTTGAACAGGGCCCAGACCTTTTCCCCCACCGTCAGGTCCAAGGCCTTGACCGACTCGTCCGTGATCAAGGCGCAGACTTCAGTGCCGTCATGAAGCTCCAAAACGATCTCGGCGGAAATGGTTCCCTGGTTGATGCGCTTGATCTCGCCTTGCAGCCTGTTTCGGGAAGATGTTCGAGGGCTGTCCGGATCCTTGACCAGGATGACCAACGGCGCCTTGACAGAGGCCGCCACCATCCGCCCTTCCGCAACGGCGAGCTTGTCCAAAGACTCGTTGGTGATCACCGAAACGATGCTGAATCCGCCCGTGGTCGTGACCACCACCTCGGACAGGATGGTTCCCTTTTTCACCGAGGCGACCTTGCCGATAAACTTGTTTCTGGCGCTGGTTTGCATGCGGGGCTCCTTGTTCATGTAGAAGCTGATGAGGCGGCGAAGGTCGTCCGCCTCGTAGTTGACGTACGAGGCCGTGGCCATGGGCGTGGCATGCCCCAGTATCCGCTGGACCACATGCAGCGGAGCCCCTTCCCTCAGGAGTTCTACGGCCCGGGTGTGGCGGAGCACCATGGGGTTGGCCAGATCCCTGGGCAAACCGATTTCCTGGGCCCGCTCCGAAAACTTGCGTCGGACGAAGCCCTGGTCCAGACGAAAAAGACGACCCTGGAGCCCAGCCAGGAGCGGATGTCTCACCACAGCGGCCAACTCCCGCAAGACCTCGGCCCCAAGGGCCACCTCCCTTGATTCGCGAAGCTCGCTGTCTAGGCCTGACGGACCACCAGCCAGACGGACGATTCCGCCCCCCAGGTCGATATCGGTCCTATCGTCTAGGGAGAGAACCTCGCCCAGCTTGGCTCCGGTATTTCGCAACAACAGGTACAGGCCGTAAACCCGCTCCCGGGAGGTCCGGACGTTGGCACGGCCGGCCTTGTCCCTCCAGCGCCGAAAGGCTGCCGTCAGTTCATCCACCTGCTCCGGGGACAGGTGTTTGACGTCCTCGGACACCCGGAGCATACGCACCGCCTGGGGCTTGGCGTTTGAACCCGAAATCGGGGCCAAATCCTTCGCCTCGTTCAGGCAATCCGTTCCATCCTTCCCGCTGACCAGCCGCTCCGCGGCCACGGCCACCAAGGCCAGGGACGTCTTGTCCAGGGTCTGCAACTTTTCGAGCAATTCAAACATGTCGGTTTCCTTCCCGTCGACGCTTCATGTTCTGTAGCAGTCTATCGCCGTTCAATTGTCGTTCGTCAATTGGATCACGATTTCGAAACGTGAAGTGACCGTGCCGCAAGGCGGTTTGGCACAATACGAACATACGGACAAGTGTCGGAAGTCGTTAACGGCATCAGACCCTGATCTTCCAAGGTGCAGGATTCCCGGCGTCAGCTTTGGTAAGGCCTTGGAATTCGGCCCTTGAGGTCTGCCTACCGCTCTTCTCCCCGAATCCGAACTTTCGTCTCCCGCCCACCCAGGCCGGGTCAAAGGGCTCGAACAAAGCCGGGTCCCGGACCAGGCCATGAAGATGGATGCCGGTCTCGCAGGCAAAGATGTCCGTCCCGGCCACGGCCTTGTTTCGGGACAGAGGCAGGCTGGCGGCTCTGGCGACCAGGGCGCAGAGGCCCGAAATGTCGCTGAGGTCGTAGACCCCCGTTCCCGAGCCCAAGGCCAGATAAGCGGCCAGTTCCTCGGTGGCCGCCACTCCGGCCCGCTCGCCCAGGCCCAGGAGACTTCCGTCGGCCCAATGGGCCCCGCCCTCCAGGGCACTGACGGCGTTGGCCGTGGCCATGCCGAAATCGTCGTGGCAGTGGACGGCAATCTCCAGGTCCACCTTTTCGGCTATCCAGCCGACAAGGGCCGCGACCTTGGAGGGACTCCACCTTCCCACGGTATCGGAGAACCGGACCCGAAAGGCCCCGGCCGTCTGGGCCGTACGGGCCAAAATGAAAAGCTCGTCCCCATTGGCCCGGGAGGCGTCCTCCAACCCGACGCCAACGTCCAGGCCGAGATTGAGGGCCAGGCCGACCGTGTCCCGGATCTTTCGAGCCAGGCCGTCCAGGTCAAGGCCCAGCCGAAGTTCCCGGTGCGGACGTGAGGCCGGAACCCCGATATTGACCCTCTCGAACCCGAGATCGGCCGCTTGGCGTACGTCCTCCTTCCGGCATCGGGCCCAGACCGACAGGATCGTACGATCCAGTCGAGGGCCGGCCCAGTCAAGCAGCGAGGCCAATCCGGCCTGGCCGATCCAGCCGGCCTCGATTTCCTCAACACCCATGGCCGTCAGGCCGTGGACGATCTCCTTCTTTTCCCGGTCCGAGAAGCGGACTCCAAACATCTGCGCCCCTTCGCGCAGGGTGGTGTCGATGAGCATGATCCCCTCCGTGCTTTTCCCGGCCACTGCAAATCCGGAACCAGTGGCCGCGGTTTCGCCAAAGCCGATTTTCCCAGCCTTCCGGCCCCATCGCTCCTGACATCGGCCAAGCCGAAAACGACAAAAATGTAGGTTATGACCTTTTTGTCTGGTCTTTGTCGGGTTCCGCACCGGCCAAATTGGGCCGCTTTTCGGGTCGAGAAAAACAAAAAACACATAATTGCAAAATGTTGAGGAAAACGGGCCCCGGCTGGCACGGCCGTTGCCTTATGGGTCTTCGTCTGACTCGAACATTCAACGAACGGAGGACCATTCCATGAGAAAGGTAGCCATTTACGGCAAGGGCGGCATCGGCAAATCCACCACCACCCAGAACACCGTGGCCGGGCTGTCGGAGATGGGCCGCAAGGTCATGGTCGTGGGCTGCGACCCCAAGGCCGACTCCACCCGGCTCCTCCTGGGCGGATTGGCCCAGAAATCGGTCTTGGACACCCTGCGGGAGGAGGGCGAGGACGTTGAGCTGGACGACATCCGCAAGGCCGGGTTCATGGGCACCTGGTGCGTGGAGTCCGGCGGGCCCGAGCCCGGAGTGGGCTGCGCCGGCCGGGGCATCATCACTTCCATCAACATGCTCGAATCCCTTGGGGCTTACGAGAAGTCCGAGGGCCTGGACTACGCCTTTTACGACGTCCTGGGCGACGTGGTCTGCGGCGGGTTCGCCATGCCCATCCGGGACGGCAAGGCCGAGGAAATCTACATCGTCTGCTCCGGGGAGATGATGGCCATGTACGCGGCCAACAACATTTGCAAGGGCATCATGAAGTACGCCCAGTCTGGCGGGGTCCGTCTGGGCGGGCTCATCTGCAATTCCCGGAACGTGGACAACGAAAAGGAGATGATCGCCGAGCTGGCCAGAAAGATCGGCACCCAGATGATCTACTTCGTGCCCAGGGACAACGACGTCCAGCGGGCCGAGATCAACCGCAAGACGGTCATCGAATGGAACTCCGAGGCCCCCCAGGCCGATCACTACCGCAACCTGGCCCTGGCCATCGACGGGAACGACAAGTTCGTCATCCCCAAGCCCCTGGCCATCGAAGAGTTGGAGCAGCTGCTCATGGATTACGGGCTCATGGCCGCCTGACGCGGTCTGCAAGCCGACACAACCAGAAGGGAGGGAGAACACATGATGATCATGATCCGGGCCATTGTCAGGCCCGAAAAGAGCGACGAGGTCCTGGCGGCCCTCATGGACGCCGGGTTCCCGGCCGTGACCAAGTATGCCGTGGCCGGACGAGGCAAGCAGCGGGGCATCAAGATCGGCGAGGTGACCTACGACGAGATTCCCAAGACCATGCTCATGAGCGTGGTCCGGGCCGAGGACAAGGACTTCGTCCTCCGGACGATCATGGAGGCGGCCAAGACCGGGAACAAGGGCGCCTTTGGCGACGGCAAGATCTTCGTCAGCCCGGTGGAGGAGGTTTACACCATCAGTTCCGGCCTGCGCGAAGGTGAAGCCGAGGAGGTGGCGGCATGAAGGAGATCGTCGCCGTGGTCCGCATGAACATGATGAACCGGACCAAGAAGGCCCTGACCGAGGCCGGCGTGGATGCCTTCTTCGCCCACGAGGCCCAGGGCCGGGGCCGGGGTTTCGTCAATCCTGCGGTCCTGGAGGGGGCCCGCAAGGGCTATGAGGAGGCCGCCGAACTTCTGGGCGAAAAGGGCAAGCTCTACGCCAAGCGAGTCGTCACCGTGGTCGCTCCGGACGAGGACGTGGAG
>RZZR01000165.1 GCA_009929795.1 Deltaproteobacteria bacterium
GTCTGGAACCAGAGGCAGCCCTTTCACCTTGGCATGCCGAGGTCTTCAAGGCCATGGACAGTCAGGAGTGGAACCAGTTGTACGTCAACGCCGAGCACGACGGCCGAATCGGGCTCATCACCCTTGGCCGGGAGGCCTACAACCGGGACATGGACAGTGAACTCAACCGGGCTATGGACTGGCTTTTGAGCAAGGGCATCGAGCGGGTCATCCTGTCGGGCGATTTTCATTTGGCCAGCCAATTGGTGGGGGCGGACACGGCCGAGTTCTTCGACTGCCTCGACGATCAGGCCCAGGGGGAAGCGATCTGTCTGGCCTGGACCGGGACGGCACGTCGGCTGCACAACGATTTCCGGGTCTCGGTGGGCTTCATCGGCGGCAAGCGCTGCCTGGGCGGGATGCTCGAACTCATGAGCCATTGCCATTTCGTCGTGGCCGTGGAGGAGGCCCTGCTGGGGATGCCCGAGGTCACCCTGCCCGTGGTTCCAGGCATGGACGGTTGCCATTGGCTGTTTCGCAAGAGCCCCTCCGAACATTGGGCCAAAATCCGGTCCCTGCTTTTGGGAGGGCGACCTCGCAAGGCCCAAGACACGGTGGGGTGGCTGACGGACTCTGCCGGGCCCATGGACGAGGCCTTAGCCATGGCGTGGCGTCTGGCGGCCGGGGAAGAGTCTGTCGTTCTCCGGCGGACCCTGGAAACCGGCCCTCTTCGGGGCGTCTTTGACGGCGATGCTGCAGACGAGCCGGATTTCAGCCCGAAAGAGGCCACGGCGGCCCTGGTTCAGGCCATACTGGATTCCTGCTCGGTCGGTCTGGGGGAATCCCTCGCGGTCCAGTCTCGGCACAGCGCCGTGTTCATGAACGGTTCGGCCTGCCGTCAGGGTGCCATCGGGGCCGAGCGGCAGAGGATCATGGCCGTGTAGGCGACTAGTCAGCCTTTGTTTTCGGCCGTTGTGGGCACGTAACGGGTCGAGGGCCCCCGGCCGACTCGGACCAAAAGACCTTTCGCCACCAGATCCTGGATGTCGTAGCCGGCGGTCCGCTTGGATATGGTCCCCTCCAGAAGATCGACCAGTTCCTTGCCGGTTATTTCTCCTGTCCTTCGGGCGTGGCGCAGAGCCAGGAGTTGCCTGGGGTTCAGGTCCCCGGGCAGGTCAGAAATTTTCTGGCCTTCCTCGTGGTTCGTTCCGGTTTCGATCTGGTCCTGGCCCTCAGACGAAATTTCGCCTCGAAACCGGTCCTCTTCGGCGACAATCCTCTTTTGGACTTCTTCCTGGGGGTCCAGGCCCATCTGGTCGGCCTGGATGACCGGATTCTCGGACATGACCGCAGCGGTGATGATCATGTGCCTGAGCTCCCGGATGTTGCCCGGCCAGGAGTGGCCCATGAGCCGCTCCATGGCTCCTCGTGACAAGGTCATGCCCTTGCGGCCGGCCATCCTCTCCCCTTCCCGGAGGAAATGCAGGGCCAGAACAGGAATGTTCTGGGGGTGCTGGCGAAGGGCCGGGGTCTGGATGGTGACGACCTTGAGCCGGTAGTAGAGGTCCTCCCGGAACGAACCCTGCTTGATCATGGCCTTGAGATCGGTGTTGGTGGCCGTGATCAGGCGAACGTCCACGTCGATGTCCTTGTCACTGCCAAGAGGTCTGATCTTGCGCAGAGACAAGGCCCGGAGCAGAGCCTGCTGAACCTTGAGGGAAGAGGACTGGATCTCGTCCAGGAAGAGGGTCCCGCCGTCTGCCTCCTGAAAGGCCCCCCGACGGTCGCCCTTGCCGTCGGTGAAGGCACCCTTGAGATGTCCGAAAAGGGTGTCTAAGAGCAAATTTTCGTCCAATTCTCCGCAATTGATGGAAATGAACGGCTTGTTCGCACGTTTGGAAAGGCGGTGCACGGCCTCGGCGGCCAATTGCTTGCCCGTGCCGGTTTCCCCTTCGACAAGGACGTCCACATCGACCTGGGCGGCCTTGGCGATGTCCCGCTTCATTTGGTGGATGAGCGGCCCAGCGCCGATGAATTCGGGAAAAATCTTGTCGTGGTTCTGGTCGTGGGGATCGGCCGCCAAATGGACCGGCTCCTTGAGGGCTACGGACTCAATAACACGGTCCTTGGTCCTGATCTGGGCCATCTGATCCTCAATGGTTCCGATCATGGAGTTGATGGCGTTCTTGAGGACCTCGACCTCGTATCCGCTGGCTTCCAGGCGGACCTCCTCCCATTGCCCCTTTTCCTTCACCTTTTCCACGGCCTCGGCCAGATCCATGAGGCCGCGCGACGTATTTCTGGCCACCACGGCGATGGCTAGGATGAGCATGGCCACAGAAACAGCGCTGATGAAGAGCATGACGTCGATGTGCTTGTACCCGGCGACATCGACTAGCACGCTTCTATCCTCGTACCCCACACCTCCTATGATCAGCTCATGCTGGTCGGGAGCGGCCCTGAGTCGGACCGGGGCGTAGGCCAGGGAGTGTTCCCTGAAGGGGGATGAACGGTCGTTGTGGCCTGTTCTGCGCAGCAGACCGGGGCGAGCGGCGCGGATATCCTCAACCATACGCCAATAAAGTTCCTCCGAGGACGATGGCCGGAAGGCTACGGGGAGATCCGGTCTGCCCAGAGTGCCCAGAAAGGCCTCGCGAGCCTGAAGGGTGCCCAAGGGCGTTTCGGGAGAAATGATCGCCTCGGATTGGAACAGAATCCAGCCGTCGGTGTCCAGGAAGAAGCTGTAGCGGATGAATTTTGGATGGCGCTCGAAAGCCCGGACTGGCGATGAGGATGATTCGTAGAGGGAGAGGATATCTCTGATGCTTTTGGCGTCCACCGCCAGATACAGATATCCGTCTACCCGGTCGCCCTCGCCGCAAGGCGTGGCCATGCGAAAGGCCTGGACGGCTACGCGGGCGTGGGGGTTGTCGTCTGATGGGAAGGGGTATTCGATTTCTCGAAAGTCCGATACCCAAACCTGTCCCATCTTCAGGGTTGTGAGACGATCGTAAAGGAGGGCCGGACCGGGACGAATCTCGGAAATTTTCTCATCGGGAAGCCGGACCGTAGCCGGACCCTGAGTGACGAAGGTGTACGGGTTTCCTTGGCCGCTGGGAATGAAGCCGAACTCAGGATATTCAGCTCCGGTCAGCTCCCGGGCCGCAGCGAAATACGCGGCTACGGCCTTCGGGTTCAATCCTTCACGGGCGGCATACAGGAGATGTTGTCGGGTTGTTTCCAGCCAGGCCTCAATGCCGTGGGCCGTGGTCGTGGCATGGAGCCGTGAATTCCGCTCCAGGGCCTGGGCGATGAACTCGGACGAGGCCCAGTAGGTCATGTGTCCCATGAGGGCCAGAACGAGCAGAGCCGCTGGGATGAGCGCGAGCATCAGTCTGGTCCTGAGTTTGCGGCGACTCGGGACCCGCCTGAATCGCCGGAGCAGTTTGTCTTTCACTGCCAACAGCCGCTTCATGTTTCCCCCCGCCGTTAGAAAATCTGCCAAGGCTGAATATCCGAAGTCGCAAATCCCGCAAAAAATACTCTTTAGTCGCGCAAGTTGTCCCATATCCCTGGACGTGATGCCTGGCAAGGCCTTTTCGCGATACATTGAAAAAGGAAATTCAAGCGGGGTGACTCGTGCGAGAAATTCATTTCCAAGATCATTTTTAGAGTTTTCTTGAGATTATTAACTTATTTTTCAAGTTGTTATATAATAATTCTTGATATCGAGCAAAAAACTCTGGCACGGCTCTTGATATCCTGAGGCCATGCTGCGCGATGGTTTCGGCAGCTAGAGCTTACACATGCGATGCCTGGATTGAAGGAGGGTGCACAATCCTTCGGCCCGGGACCAACCCACAAGGAGTGCTGAACAATGAACGCATACGTTAAGGATTTCACAGTTCCCATCGGCAAGTTCCCCAGAATCTCGGACACGGCCACCTTTTCGGGGGCGGTCATGGCCCTGGAACGGGCCCAGGAGGAATTTCTGGCCGGCAAGAGGGAGCAGCGCATCGTCCTGGTCACGGACAGCGAAAACAAGGTAGTGGGCAAACTCTCGCCTCTTGATGTGGTCCGGGGCCTGGAGCCCAATTATGACAATATCGTTGACGAGCAGGCCAGCGCCTATGTCGGCGATTACGACTACGTCATCAACGCCATGAAAACCCAGGCTCGGCTCTGGGCCAAACCCCTGGACGACCTGTGCGTCAAGGCCAAGGACGTCCAGGTCAAGGATTTCATCCAACCTCCCAAAACCTCCCAGATCATTGATCAGGAAGAAGGCCTGAACAACGCATTCCACCGTTTCGTCATGTTCAAGCATGACTCCCTGTTCGTCATGGACGGCAAAAAACTCGTCGGGCTGTTGCGATTTTCCGATGTATACAAGGAAATCCAAAGAAGGATCAAAGAGGTTTGTCGCCTCTAGGCGGCATTCCGGTTGTGGGTCTTCATTCGTCAATAAAACACAAAAAATGTGAAATAAGGAGACATCCATGAGTGCTCAAGACGTGCGTGAAACATCCCCAGACGAGCTTCTCGTGCATGAGGAAGAACCCCAAGGCCCGACCCAGTCCGGCAAGAGCATAATCATCAAATTGCTGATTGCCCTGGGCCTGTTTCTTTTGATCTACTTCCTGCCCAGGCCAGAAAATCTTACTGTGGAAGGAAAGAATCTGGCGGCCATTCTCATACCCATCGTGTTCTTGTGGATTTCCGAGGCCATCCCCATCGGGGTTACGGCCCTTCTGGCCACGGCCCTTATGATCATTTTCAAGGTCACGAAGTCATCGGCGGCCTGGGCTCCCTACGCCAACCAGACGGTCATGTTCGTTCTGATGATCATCATGTT
>RZZR01000166.1 GCA_009929795.1 Deltaproteobacteria bacterium
AATGAACAAGGAAATGACCATCCACGGTGAAACGCCCAGGATGCCCGGAAGGGTGACCTTGCCCAGAACGCCCCAGGTCAGGACCGTGGTCTTCATGACCGGATAGGCCTCGGCATAAACCGCCGCCCCGACCACCATGCCCAGTATGGCCCAGATGGCGTGCCAGCGCCCCTCGCCCAGGGCCCCAATGGACGTGCCCGGACAATACCCGGCCAGGGCCCAGCCAATACCAAACAGGCACCCTCCAACCAGATTCGCGCCCAATGAGGCCCCCTTAATGTCCGGCTGGATGCTTCCGCCCAAAAGATGGATGCCCACCGTGCCCACGATGATGGCCGAGAGCATGAATTTCAGAATGGTCATGTCCTTCAGGAGCATGGCCCCGACCTGTTTTTCGAACCTAAGCACCCTTCCCTGCTGGAGCAGGATGCCGAAGACAATGCCCGTGATCAGACCAATGATTTGTTCGGTGCTCATGGCTACCTCCTTGACCCGTACACGAGATGGGCGACGATGATCCCGGCCCCGAAAAACCCGGCCATAGCCAGGAATCCGCTGACCGAGAACTGCATGAGTCCGCTCAGACCATGACCGCTGGGGCATCCCCCGGCCAGCCTGGCCCCGAACATGGCCACTATTCCTCCCAGGAAAGCACCTCCGGCCCGGGTCAGGATCGAGCCCCCGAACCGCTCCCGCCAGATGGGCGGCACGCTCTCGAACTTGAAGGTCCGGGTGATCAGCGACGAAGCCAAAGACCCGATCAATAATCCGACCAGGAGCATGAACTGCCAGTCGACCTTGATCTTGGTCCGAGTGAAATAGTCGTTGGCCTGGACCCGCTCCGGAGCCACCTTCTGCTCGACCATGCCCGCGGCCCTGACAAAAGATGTGGACGCCCCCAGGTACTTGGTCTTGCCCAGCCAGGCCGTGGACACGTACACGGAAAGGACCGCCAGCACCCCGACCAGGGCCCCGGCCACATACGGTCTCCAGGATGATTCAGTCGCCATCGTCCAACCTCCTTATCTTTTGGTTTCGGTCTCTCCCAGGCAGGGAAAGGTCGTGGGCTCCTTTCAGGTACTCCGCGAAACTCGTCCGTGTCAATTTTTGCCCGGCAAAACCGGGAAAACCGGTCCTTGACGACGCCCACGTCCTGGGCCACGGTCTGACCGGAATCAAAAGTTCTTATTTTCCCTTTGACCAGGATTCGACATGATCTGGAACATCTGCGTGGCCGGCTGCCCTCCGGAGGAACTGGCCATTCTCGAACGCTGCTTCCCGGAAAGCGCCCTGCACTCGGCCGGCAATCTCGAACAGACCCTGACCGTTCTGGAGTCCACGCCCTGTGACATCCTGTTCGTAGATTTGGGGCTTTTCCCGTCCCGTGGCCGTCGCACGGCCCTGGAGTCCATCCGGGCCGTTGGCCAGGGCATCCCCTTCATCCTCCTCGCCCCATCCAGTCGAGTCCGAGAGGCCGTGGCCGCGGTCCGGGCCGGGGCCGACAACTATCTGACCCGGCCTCTGGTCCCCGAGGAAGTCCACTACGTGGCCGAAAGCCTCCTGGAGCTCAAGCGCTTCGAGGCCGAGCTGGCCAACCTGCGCGACGCCTTCTGGCGCCACGATCCCTCGGGTATCGCCCACACTAACAGCCCCCTCATGCGTCAGGTCTTCGCCAAGGCCAAGGCCGTGGCCCCCACCTCCACTCTGGTCCTTCTGACCGGAGAGACCGGCACGGGCAAGAGCGCCATGGCCCGCCTCATCCACGACCATAGCGCCCGGGCCGGTCGGCAGTTCATCAGCGTCCACTGCGGGGCCATCCCCGATACCCTCATCGAAAGCGAACTCTTCGGCCACGAAAAAGGGGCCTTCACCGGGGCCCAGGCCCGCAAACAGGGCACCTTTGAACTGGCCCACGGCGGAACCATCCTGCTGGACGAGATCGGAACCCTGTCCCCGGCCGCCCAGGTCAAGCTCCTCCAGGTCCTTCAGGACCGGACCTTCCACCGCGTCGGCGGGACCCAGGAGATCACGGCCGACGTCCGGGTCATCGCCGCCACCAACGCTGACCTGCGCGATCTCTCCCGCAGCGGATCCTTCCGGCCCGACCTCTACTACCGACTGAATGTCTTCCCTCTGGAAATCCCCCCCCTGCGGGAGAGGCGCGAGGACATTCCTCTCCTGGTCCGGACCTTTCTCCGCCGCCTGAACCGGGAACACGGCCGCGAGGTTCAGGCCCTTGATCCCAGAGTGACGGAGGCCCTCCAGGTCTACGACTGGCCCGGCAACGTCCGAGAACTGGAAAACCTCATCGAACGGGCCTTCATCTTGGAAAACTCCAGAATCCTGACCCCTGACTCCTTTCCCGCCGAAATTTTCCCGGCCGGAGATGCCGTCCATGACCTGCCTCCGGACACCTCCATGACCCTGGCCGCCTTCCGGGCCAAGGCCGTGGACCAGGCCGAATGTCTCTACCTCAGAGAACTCCTGGCCCGGAACCGCGGCCGCATGGACCGCTCCGCCCAGGAGGCCGGCATCACCACCCGCCAGCTTCGCAAGCTCGTCCTTCGCCACAGCCTCCGCAAGGAGGATTTCAAGATTCTTTGAGGACTTGCGTCCCAATTCTTTTCCTTTCGCCCGCCAAAATAGAACTTAAAATTCCGATTTTTTCTGTTTCTTGCCTTGAATGAGAACTATAGATTCATATTTTTCAAGCCTGTTGGCTGAAAATTCTTTGATATAAACATGTTATATCTTTGGCCCGGTTCCTGAATGAAGTCGTGGAGTCAAACCGGCCCGGCCTCTGGCCGGTTTGCCACCCGGTTCACAAAAATAATACCGACAAGCGAGGAAAACTCCGTGGAATCAGTTCTCGAACCCCTGGCGGGCGAAGAGCCCCCCGACCCACTCAAATCCCTGACCATCGCCGATCCGGCCCAGGTCCCGCCCCTTTACGACTGGAGGACTAGGACCGAGCCGCGCCGTTTCCCCTCTCCCCACATCGATGAATTCCGCCGCCGCTTCTTTCCCCAGGCCGGTCGTACCCAATGGAACGACTGGCGCTGGCAGTTGGCCCACCGGGTCACCTCCCTGGCCGATCTGGAGCGTGTTCTGAATCTGTCCACGGATGAACGTCTGGCCTTTTCCTGGCCCGACGGGGCCCTGCCCTGCGCCGTGACCCCATACTACCTGTCCCTGGTCGACCGCGACAACTCCCGCGACCCTGTCCGCCGCTGCGTGATTCCTACGATCATGGAGCATGCCGCGGCCCCGGGCGAGGCCGCTGATCCTCTGCACGAAGATCAGGACAGCCCAGTGCCGGGTCTCGTCCATCGCTACCCGGACCGGGTCCTTTTCCTGGCCACGGGCTTCTGCTCAACCTATTGTCGCTACTGCACCCGTTCTCGCATGGTTGGCGACGACCATTCCGGCACCGGGTCACAGTGGAAGGCCGCCCTGGACTACATCTCCCGGACGCCCACCATCAGAGACGTCCTCGTTTCCGGCGGCGACCCCCTGACCATGACCGACGAGGCCCTGGACTGGCTTCTGGGCCGACTGCGACGCATCCCTCATGTCGAGTTCATCCGCATCGGGTCCAAGGTTCCGGCCGTCCTGCCCCAGCGCGTCACCAAGGGCCTGGTCCGGGTTCTCCGGAAATACCACCCCCTGTGGGTCAGTCTCCATTTCACCCATCCCCGGGAACTGACCCCGGAGACCGCCGGGGCCTGCGAACGCCTGGCCGACGCCGGCATTCCCCTGGGCAGCCAGACCGTGCTCCTCCAGGGAGTGAACGACGACCCGGCCGTTCTGAAATCCCTGTACCACGGCCTGCTCCGGGTCCGGGTCCGCCCCTACTACCTCTACCAATGCGACCCCATCAGCGGATCGGCCCATTTCCGGACCACCGTGTCCAAGGGCCTGGAGGTTATGTCGTCCCTGCGCGGTCACACCACCGGCTATGCTGTGCCCACCTACGTCATCGACGCTCCGGGCGGGGGGGGCAAGATCCCGGTCTATCCCCGGACCATGGTTGGCTGCGACGAACTGGGCCTGGCCCTCATGAACTACGAGGGCAAGACCTTCCACTACCCGGACTTCGGTTCCGAACGGAGCGTGGAGGATGCCTCATGCGCCTGGGCCTGACCTACGACCTCAGACAGGACTGGCTCGACCGTGGATACTCCCTGGAAGAAACGGCCGAGTTCGACCGCGAGGACACCATCGAGGCCCTGGAAAGGGCCCTGCACGGCCTGGGGTTCGAGACCGAGCGCATCGGCTCGGCCGAGGCCCTCATGCGGGCCTTGGCCCTTGGGCAAACCTGGGACATGGTCTTCAACATCGCCGAGGGCCTGCGCGGATTCGGCCGCGAGGCGCTGGTTCCCTGTCTTCTGGAAGCCCGGGGCATCCCCTTCACCTTTGCCGAGCCCCTTGGTCTGACCGTGACTCTGCACAAGGCCATGACCAAGCGGGTCGTCCGAGATCTGGGGCTGCCCACGCCCGACTTTTCCCTGGTCGAAACCATGGCCGACGTGGCCGGAGTGGATCTGCCCTGGCCCCTCTTTGCCAAACCCGTGGCCGAGGGCACCGGCAAGGGCGTGACTCCCATTTCCATGATCCGGACCCGGAAGGATCTTGAAACTGCCTGCGCCTTTCTCCTGAACGAATTCCACCAACCGGTGCTCGTGGAGACCTTCCTGCCCGGCCGGGAATTCACCGTGGGCGTGGTTGGCACCGGGCCCCGGGCCAGGGCCCTGCCGGTCATGGAGGTCGTCCTGGTCGACGGCAAGGCCGAGGC
>RZZR01000167.1 GCA_009929795.1 Deltaproteobacteria bacterium
GGCCCTGCGTCTGGCTCATACCTTGAAGAGCGCGGCCGCGACTTTGGAGGCCAGGGAATTGGCCCAGGCGGCGGCACAGGTCGAAGCCGTGCTTCGCAAGCGGCAGGCCGGCGATCTGACGGCTCTGCTGGCGGCCATGGAGGCCGAATTGGCTCCGGCCCTGGCTACCGTCGAACGCCTGGCCGGTGAAGTCTCGGCTGGAGGCGTTCCAAACCCGGAAGTTTCAGGTGTTTCTGGTCAGGATCTGGGCCGGACTCTGGCCGAATTGCAGAACCTAGTGGCGGCCAACAGCCTGAAAGCCCGCAAAGTGCTGGCCGGGATGCGGAGCAGCCTGGACAACGCAGGCCTGGGAAGAGAGGCCGCGGCCCTGGCCGAGGAACTCGACGGCCTGGATTTTCAGAACGCGGTTGTGCGACTGGAGGCATTGGCCGCCTTGGTGGTCCGAGCAGGAACGGACACCCAAGAGAACGGATGATCAGGTGAAGCTCCTTGTGATCACCCAACAATGGGCCGAGGATTTTTTCGGTTCAAAGCAATTGCCTGTTTTTTTCCAATTTTTTAGTCGGTTTCCCCGCTTCTGGCCGGTCTTTACTTGCCCCACGGGTTTGCTGTATAGAATCACGCTTTGTATCTCAAGCCAGGAGGAAAAGGCAGTTCATGAACCCCAGCGATCTGGAATACTTCAAGAATCTTCTCGAAAAGCAGATAGAGGAGATTCAGAGCGTGAGCGTGAACACTCTGGAGGACATGTCCGAGAGCGTCGAGAATTATGCCGATCCGGCGGACAGGGCCTCGGCCGAGTCGGATCGGACTTTTACCCTGCGTTTGCGGGACCGGGACCGGAAGCTGATCAAGAAGATCCGGGCGGCTCTGACCCGCATCGAGAAGGGCGAGTTCGGAATCTGCGAGGATTGCGGCGACGACATCGGCATCCCCCGTCTCAAGGCCAGGCCGGTGACCACGCTGTGCATCAAGTGCAAGTCACGGCAGGAAACCGAAGAAAAACTGCGCGGCGACTAGGCCCGCAGGACAGAGGATCGATCGGATCAATGCATCCGGCGGATCCGCAATATATCCTCTCGAGCACTCCACAGCCGCCCGCCGGGCACGGACTCCGGCATGGACGCCATTTTTCTGTCCCATCTCATAGGTGAATTGCGCGCAGCCCTAATCGGGTTGCGCGTCGGCAAGGTCTTTCAGCCCGGCCCAAACATCTGGACCCTTGACATGGGTCGGCCCGGTCATCTCGTTCTGCTCACCGCCAAGGGCCAAGAGGCCCTTTTTCTTTCCCCCGCAAAAATGGACAATCCGGCCAGCCCGCCGGCCACGGCCATGTGGTTACGCAAGCGCATCAGTGGCCGGGTGGTCATCGACGTGATCGGCGACTGGCCGAGACGTCGTCTTTCCCTGGCTCTAGGCGGAGCCGATCCCGTCTTCCTGATTCTGGATCTCGGAACGGGCACTGAACTCGTCCATCAATTGCCGGCCGAATTCGGACATCTTTGTCCATGGCCGACCCTGGAGGAATTCTTGAGCATGGATCGGGTCTGGGAACGATATCCTCAGATCACCCCGGCCCTGCGCAGAGAGCTCAGGGAACTGGTTCATGACGGCCAGGAATCCCGGGCCGGATCGTTGTATGAGGCGGTCCGCAACGGGTTGGCCGACGGGTTCTGGATTCGGCGGAGCGAGGGCGGCTCGCCCCTGGCTTGGCCGGTTCGGAATGAAAGCGGGGAATGTTATGATACAGCCCTGGATGCGGCCCTGGCTCACGGTCTGCGCCGGACCATGGCCCGGGTAGGGGCCGAGGCCGCGGACCGTGAGCGGGCCAGGCTGGAGAAGCGGTCGAGGGCCAGGGTCCTGAATCATCTGGAACGGGACGAGGCGCGGCTTATGACCATGGTCGGCCAGGCCGGGGCGGCCTCCTTGATCAAGGGTAACCTGCACCGGCTCGACCCCAAGACCCGAACGGCCGAGATCGAGGTTTCCGGTCCAGACGGGGAGAGTGTCCACATAGTCCTGGATCCGGCTCTGACCGTGCAGGAGAACATGGCCCGGATGTTCGCCAGGGCGGCCAAGGGCAGACGGGGGCTTCCCAAGGTGGCCGAGAGGCGCCTGGCCGTTTCCTCCGGACAGGCGGAGGTGAGCGTACCGATTCCCCAGAGCAGGAAGGCCGACCGGCCCCGAGGGCGAACCCAGGTTCAGCCGGACCGGTATGCCAGGGCACAAGTCCGTACCTATCGCTCGTCGGACGGGTTTCTTATTCTTCGGGGAAAGAACAAGGCCGCCAACCACCGGCTCCTGAGCTTTTTGTGCAGCCCGTTCGATCTTTGGTTCCATGTTGAGGGCGGCCCCGGGGCCCATGTTATTCTCAGGCGGGATCATCCAAACCATGAGGTCCCGGAAACCAGCCTCAACCAGGCCGCGGCCTTGGCCGGCATCTTCAGCCATCAGTCCGGCTCGGACAGGGCCCGGGTCATCTGCGCCCTGGTTCGGGACGTCCGCAAGATCAAGGGGGCCGATCTGGGCCATGTGGCCGTGGACCGGGTCCTGTACTCCCTGGTCGTTCCGCTCGACCCCGATCTCGAGACCCGTCTCAACTTTGGAGGCGCCCCGGAACAATGAATCCTCCGCCGAAAGGAAAAGACCCCATGCTCCAGGACAACCACGGCCGAACCGTCAATTACGCCCGGATCAGCATCACCGACCACTGCAATTTTCGGTGTCTATACTGCCACCCTCAGAAGAATTGGACGTTCATGCCCCACGAGCACATCCTCCGGTACGAGGAGATTCTCCGGCTCATGCGGATCTTGGTGGGCATGGGCGTGGGCAAGGTTCGCCTGACGGGTGGTGAGCCCTTTGCCCGCCGGGACTTCGTCCCCTTCCTGGGTAGGGTCAGAGCCCAATTCCCCGAACTCGACCTCAGACTGACCACCAACGCCTCCCTGGTCGGCCCCTACGTCCCGACCCTGAAGGACATGGGCATCGAATGCCTGAACATTTCCCTGGACACTTGGCGGCGAGAGCGATTCGAGGAGATCACCGGTCGGGACGGCTTGCCCGAGGTCTTGGTCGCCATCGAGCTTTGTGAGAAGCACGGATTGGCTTATAAGCTCAATGCCGTGGCCCTGCGGGGGATGAACGAGGACGAGGTGGGGGATTTCATCAGTTTTGCGACGGAGCACGGCGTGGACGTCCGGTTCATCGAGTTCATGCCCATAGGCGACGGGACCGTCTGGGGCAAGGACCGCTACTGGCCGGCCTCGGAGATTCTGGCCGAGGCCCGCAAGCACGCCGACCTAACACCGGACCAGGGGCGGGACCGCCGGGCCGGACCGGCCCGCATGTTCAGGATTGGTTCCGGTCCCGGCCGGGTGGGGGTCATCTCGGCCGTGTCCTGCCATTTTTGCTCGACCTGCAACCGACTGCGGATCACGGCCGACGGCAGGCTCAGGACCTGCCTGTTCTCGGATCGTGAATACCGGCTGCGGTCGGCCTTGCGGTCACCCCGCCTGGGAGACGAGGCCATCGAGCGGATCATCGTCCAGGCCAACAAACACAAGCCGTTGGGATTCAGACTACTGGAGAAGCGGGAGGCACGGGAAGGGGTCTGTCGGACGGGGATGTCGTCCATCGGCGGGTAAGATACTTCTTGGATGGGCCAAAAAAGGCGTGACCGGAATGTTCCGGCCACGCCTTTTTTGGTTTTGTTGCCGGGCACTTCTACCTGGCGATCATCGATCTCAAAATATCGGCGCAGTTCTCGCTGTCATGGCTCATGGTCACCAGACAATCGACAAAGTGGAGGAGCTGGTAGATGTCCTTGAAGTCCAGGTCCGAGTTGTAGATGTCGAAGGTGATGTCCTTTTTCAGCTTCTGGACGATGTGGTGCTGCTGGCGGACGGCCCGGTAGGTCTTCTTGGCCGCGTCCCGGTCCAGAAGCTCGCCGTGGACGAACTTGATGGTCGTGTGCAGGGCCGGGCCCAAGAGTCTGGTGGAGGTGTCGACCTCCTCGAGGATGACAATGAGGTTTTTCTGGTGTTTGCCCTCGGGAATGGCCACCTGACGCATGCCCAGCCAGTGCAGGGCCTCCTGGGCCGAGTCGAGGATGTTGTCCTGACTTTTCGTGTAGTTGAGGAACAGGGTCTTGTCCACGGCCATGAACAGCCGACGGGGTAGGTGGTTGCGGAGATTCCGCTTGATGGTGTCGGCGTGGTCCTCGATCTTGTCGATCTCCCTGGTCAGCTCCGTGAACTCGCGGCAGGCCCCGACCCCGGAGACGTAGCACTCCAGGGATTCCTTGATGATGCCGATGCACTCGGCGATCTTGTCGTAGTGCTCGACAAGACCTTCCATGGGGGAGCGGGGGGAGAGAAGGCCGTAAAACGGGATGCGGATCATCTGGAGACTCCTTGTGATCAATAGATCATCCATTTGAGCAGGGTGAAGATGACGATGCTGGTCAGGGCCGCGATGGGCACTGTCAGCAGCCAGTAGGCGACGATGCGGCCGAGGACGCCCATGTCCACGGCACTGAAGCCGCGGGCCAGGCCGACTCCGACGATGGCTCCCACGGCGGCGTGGGTGGTGGACACGGGCAGGCCCATGTTGGATGCGGCCAGAACCGTGGAGGCGGCCCCGAAGTCCACGGCAAAGCCCCGGGTGTTGGTCAGGGCCGTGATCTTGTCGCCGACGGTGGCCATGACCTTGTGGCCGAGGACGGCGATGCCGATGGCGATGCCCAA
>RZZR01000168.1 GCA_009929795.1 Deltaproteobacteria bacterium
AACCGTGTCCTGGTCCAAGGTCAGTGACCCGAACAACGTCGTGGCCGGTTTCCAGGCCGCCAACCCGCATTTGATCACGGTCACGGCCCCGGGCAAGTAGCACCCTCGGAAACGTCCAAACCGGCAAATGCAAAGGGCCCCGGCCGTGGATTCGGCCGGGGCCCTTTTTTCATGGACCGGCATGGATGCAAGGCCAGTCGGTTTCCCAACGGGCCGATCCCTCTTCGGTCATGGTCCCGGCTCAGGATCAATGTCAGCTTGACCGGCATTTCCGTCCCTGTACGTGGTGGCGTCGACCATGGCCTCGACCTTGGAAAAGACCTGAAGGGCCAGGGCGGACTCCAGACCCTGTCGGAGTTCGGCTTCGATGTCGCCAACCTCTTCCGGAGTCATGAGCCGCCGCCCGCTGACTTCGGCCAAGACCGACCATTGCCCGTCCCGAAAACGGGCCTTTACGGATGAGGGGAAAAGACCGGTTCTGGCCTGAATCATCTCTGCTGCGGCCGTTTCCAGCTGAAGCGTCACAGGATCATCCTGACCCGGGTTCGCCTCCGAGGGTTTGAATTCCTCGACGCCGAGCGTGTCGGATTTGATGAAATGGGTCACGAGGCGCAGGTTCTGGTCCTGGAGTCGTCGCCTGACTTCATCCTCCATGATGGCATTGCCGTCGGGAAAAAGCCGTTCATTCCCCTGCAGGGTCACGTGCACGACCCGTTCGCCGTCTCCGCTTTTTCGCAGCTCGACATCGGCGAGGGTCACGTTTGGAAGATTTTCGATCCGATCCCGCAGAAGCTGGGTCACCACATTCAATGTCCGGGTATCGGAGTTCGCCAACGTCATCTGCTCGATGCCGTCCGCCGTCCGGTAGAAATGCAAGAGCCTCTCCCCGGTGGAGGAGACCCCCCTGGTGATGTGCGTCCGGACGATCAGGTTCACTGGTCTGCCGAGCCGCTCTTGGAGCCGGTCCTCGATGGCGCGCAGGTCCCTGGGTTCTGGTTCCCTGGGGGCGTCGATAATTGCCAGTGACAGCCACCCGTTACTGTCCCGGTTCTCGTCGAGGACGATGTCCCTGACGTTCAGAACGGGCAAATGCCCCAAGGTTTCGAGTACCGCGTTGCGGATATGCCTTGTGGTCACCTTGTGGTCTATGATTCGGACCAGAGCGTTGGTCAGAAACAGGACGATGAACACCAGGGAGATGCCGGCCAGGGCATACCGCTTGACAAAGAGGTAGGTGTAGTCCCCGACGCGGCCCCTGACAAAACCTGATAAGACGAAAATGACGCTGGCCACGAAGAGGATGGCCAGAAAATTGGCGAAAAAAAGGATGAAGGCGTTGCCGGCCCCCTCATAGGCCTCGAAGGCCAGACACAGGCCGCAGGCCGCCAGGGGCGGAGTCAGGGCAGTGGCAATGGCCACGCCCGGCAGAACAGGACTGATCCGTTCGTCGATCATGGCCAGGCCGCCGGCCAGCCCGGCCAGGGTGGCCACAAACAAATCGAGCAGGGTCGGGCTTGTTCTGGCCAAAATTTCCGGAGTCACCTCCATGGCCAGAGGAGAAAAGCCCACTGCGACCCCCGCAGCCACGACCAAAAAGACGCCTCCCATTTCAGCGGACAGGGCCGCCCGGAACAGCCGGGTCTCTCCGGTGACAAGGCTCAGAGAGATGCCGAAGATGGGTGTCATCAGCGGAGAAACGAGCATGGCCCCGATGACCACGGCCGGGCTGTCGGCCAGAAGCCCGAAAGTGGCGATCAGGGCTGAAAGCAGAAGGAGAAGATAGTAGTTGAGCCTGGGGTCGGAGCCCGTGGTGATGTCGGCCACGATCTGCTCCTTGCGCAGATCGCTGACAAAGAACATTGCCTTGCCAAAGAGTTCCAGCCTGTTCCTGATCCGCTGTATCGTTCCCATTCCAGGGCACTCACCGATCCCCCGAGGCATGTCAAGGGGGGAAGAGGCGCAATGAGCCAGGCCGTCCAGACATGTTCTCCTGAACAGTCCGGGGAGCTATTGCGCCGGAATTGTCAGTTGGAGCGAAGACGACGGCTTGTTGTCCGCCAGCAGGGCCCAACCCTCAAGGCAACTCTTCCCTCAGCAGGAACGCCGTCATCTCCTTCCGGGCTTCCTGGCCTTCGGGCAGATCCGGGATCAGTTCAAACCCATGAAACATACCCTCCCATATCCGAAGTTCCACGTCCACCCCGGCCTGCAGCATGGCCCGATGAAGCCTGACGCAATTGCTCAAAAACAGATCCCGGGTTCCGGTCGTGATCAATGTTGGAGGGAAGCTTGGCCAATAGTCGGCATGCACCGGCGAAAGCAATGGAGCACTTGGGTCAAAGCCTTTGGCATAGGCCATGGCAAAGTATTCCATCAGCCCGTCCCATTGCAGCACAGGATCCCGGCCCTGATTGGCGAAGTAACTGTCGCCGGTTCGGGTTATGTCCGTGGCCGGAGAGGACAGACCCAAGGCCGCAGGCATGGGCAAATCCGCAGCGTTTGCCTTGAGGAGCATGGCCAGGGCCAGATTGCCGCCGGCCGAGCCTCCAAACACCACCACATTGTTCGGGTCATGTGAGTTGACAAGTTCCGTGTACACGGCCAGGCAGTCATCCAAGGCCGCTGGGAAAGGATGTTCCGGGGCCAGTCGGTATTTGGCTCCATACACTGGGAGCTTCAGAAGAGCGGCGAGACGCATGGCGTAGGCGTCATCGGGATTGCCCAGGGCAAAGCCCCCACCGTGCACATACATGGCCGCTTTGCCCTGGTTTTGAACCGGTACGTTTTTGGGAACCAGCACGGCAACGGATACGCCGCCAAGAGTGTCCCAATGCAGGGAAGAAAGAAGCCTCTTGTGCAAATGCTTCCGTTCCGCCTCACTGACGGTCCGTTGCCCCTGCCGAATCGGGGCAACCGTTTCCGGAGTGAGTGGGCTGTCGAAAACAGGAGGCGTGTTCAGGCACAAAAAATCCCTGGCCTGTGGGCTCATGGTTTCGGTCTGATGCAGCCGTGATGGATCCGCGGCGCAGGAAGACATCGCGACCAAAGAGATCATCAGGAAAAGAAATCGCATGAAACCTCCTTTTTCACGGTACTTTATTGCCGGGCATTTCGTAGAGATCGTATCGAGATAGGCTGTCATCTTGCGTCATGAGAACCTATTGCGCCGGAATTGTCAGTTGGAGCGAGGACGACGGCTTGTTGTCCTCCAGCAGGGTGAAGGCCAACATGATGAAGGAAAAGACCCGCTTGGTCTGCAGGTCGCTGTCTTCGATCCAGAACCAATGGTCTCGATACCTGACCGAGGCAAAGGTCTGTTCGGGCCGGGAGGTCGAGGACTGTACCGCGATTCTGTCCAGTACCGCCGACCCGGCCTGCTGCGGCGCTCCGGGGATGGCTCGTCCTTGGACCATGTCTTCTTCGGGGATATGAACCCGGGCGGCCACGGCGGCCAGTATCTGCATCAGGGAATAGGTTTGCAGGACGATCACGTTGTCTTCCCGGGCCGGGAATCCCGCGGCCAGGGCATATTCGTCCAGTGAAGGATCCAGATCGAGCAGGCCCTGCAGTTCCCGGATCAGGGCCAAGGCTTCCTCCGTGGGATGTCGCCCGCCCAGAGTCAGCATCAGGCTTGGCTTTTCGCCGGGATGCAGCACGCGGCTGGTCACATGAACCGCGTCCAAAACCTGTAGCCGCGAAATGATCTGCACGACCCGCTGAAAAGAGGACTGGACAGGAAGATGGGTACCGGGAAGATGGGCCTCGTTGCGCAGGCCGTTGATGCTCCGAACGCTCAGGTTGAACAAAAAACTGGCCGAGATTCCGGAATTCAGGCCGAGCAGCATGTTGCGTACCGGCAAGGGGGAGATCACTCCCTTGCGAAAGGCCGTGCCCGTAAGGGGCCTGTAGGTGATGGTCGGACGATCGGTATATTTCCCGGAAACCCCGAGATCCAGCTTGCTGGAGTCGCCAACGGCGGACAGGTCGAACATTGATCTGGAAAAGCCCACATTGGCGCCGGTTTCCAGGGAGTGGGCGGCCACGATGTCACCGACATCGACGAAAAACAGCGGTTCGACGTACCGGATCTTGACGATGTTCAGCAGAATCTGCTCCTTCCAGGACTCGGTGATGGAAGCATTGTACCTGGTACGGTCCGAGGTCATTTTGCCTGGACCGATGGATGCGCACCCGGAAAGAGACCCCAACAGAACCAGCAACAGAGCCAAGCATGGTCTTGGCCGGACATGCTTCATTGCCCTTTCCTCCGATCAAAAACATCGTCCAGCCAGTCAAAGAGCACCTGCCCGATCAGACTGCGGTTTTCCATGACGCAATGGTTGCTCGCACCCTCGTTGACCGGGGTGACGACCATTTTTTTCAAGGGGTTCGGGAAATTGTCCATGGCGATTTTCTGCTGGCGCTGCACTTCCTGGCTTTTGTACTCGCCCTCACCCACGATGATCAGGGCCGGAACCCGTATCTTGGCAGGGTCGAACGTGTTGCCCTTGTTGGCCTTGATCAGCTGTGCGGGCTCGTCCAGGGGTACCCCGTACCGCCAGCAGATGGATCTGACCACATCGCCGTGAAACGAGGACCAGGCTCCTCGCTGCTCCGGCGTTTCCAGGGCCGCGGGCATGGTGGCGAACAGGGCGTGGGCGTCGACCACGGCCGAGTTCATGGCCACGGCCTTGATGCGGGGATCATGCATGGCCGCCTGGGG
>RZZR01000169.1 GCA_009929795.1 Deltaproteobacteria bacterium
CGCTCGGCCAGGGCGGCCAAAAAAGCCGGAGCCATCGACCGAATGGCCCTGGCCACGTCCGGGCCTTGGACTCGTTCCGAAGCTGGACGATTTTCGGCCCGGGCCAAGGTCACGATTGCCCCTAAAAGATTCGATCGCCCGATGGGCTTGGACAGAATGGCCTCGAACAGACGGGCGTCCTCGGAAGCTAGTGCCCCCATGTCCTGGGCAGAAAGAAGGACGAGCGGAGTCCTGGCCCGACCCGTCTCGGCCTCCAGGGCCCGAATCTTCCGGGCCGCTCCAAGGCCGTCCAGGACCGGCATCTGGAGATCGAGGACCACAACGTCGAAATCGTTCCGGCTGAAGGCCTCCACGGCCCGAAGACCGTCGCGGGCGTATTCAGCGCCGATGTCGGTCCCGGCCAAAAAAAACCGATACAGCTCCTCGTTGTGGATGTTGTCCTCGGCCACCAGAATCTTCAGGGGGCGATCCGTCCGCACGGGTCGGTCCTTCGGAGTTTCCTGCGGGCAGTCTTCGTCCCGGGCCCGATCCATTGGCAGAATGACCGTGAACGTACTGCCCTTTCCCGTCTCGCTCTCAACCGTGACCGTTCCGCCCATCATCTCGGTCAGGGCCTTGACGATGCTCAGCCCCAGGCCAGAACCCCCGGGAGAGATGGTCGCCGTGCCCGGCATTTGCCGGAAGCTCTCGAAGAGCCGGGCCCGCTCTGCCTCGGGAATGCCCAGCCCAGTGTCCTGGACTCTGTTCTGGATGACTATTCGCTCGCCTTCCTCCCGGACCAAATCTACCCGGACCGAGACTTGGCCACAAGTCGTGAACTTCAAGGCGTTGGAGACCAGATTGCCCAGAATCTGCTGATAGCGGCACCTGTCGCCACAAAGGCAGACCGGAACCTCGTCGGCCACCTCGACATCGAATGACAGCCCCTTGTCCTCGGCCAGGCCGGCATACATGATTCGCACCCCTTCCAGGACCTCCCGAGGACGGAACGGCTTCGGCTCCAGGATCAGCTTTCCCTCTTCCAATCTTGTGTGGTCTAGGATGTCAGTCACCAGGTCTTGAAGCAGCTCGCCGGCCTTTCCAAGACCCCGGACCAGCCGCTCCTGACCGTCGTCCAGGGCGGTCCTCCTGAGTAGATCCGTCAGCCCGAGAACGGAATGGAGCGGGGTCCGGATCTCGTGGCTCATCTGGGCCAGAAACCGGCTCTTGAAGTCCGTGGCCCTTTCGGCCCGGTTCTTGGCCTCGCGCAAGCTGGCCGTCCGGGCCTCAACCAGGGCCTCCAGATTGGACCGCTGTTCCTCCAGCTCCCGATTCTTGGCCTCCACCAGGGCCAGGTTCCGTCGGTAGAACCGCCGGGTGATGAAAATGAAAGGGACCACGAACAGGGCCATGGCTACAGCCACGGCCAACACGATCACCAGATAGCGCCGGAAAAGATTCCGGACCTCGGTGGTCTCCACGTCTGCGCAGGTCAGATATCGGACTCCTCCGGGACTGGTTCCGGGCAGGCAGCAGGTCCTGAAATCTCCCCACTGGTCCGTGTAGCTCAGAAAAACCGGCCTCATGTCCCTCAAACCCCGGACGAACTCCGGGGGGGCGTCGTCATACGGATGAAAATACCAGGATTCTTTTTCCAGAGCCTCCTCCGCGGTCACCGTCGGGGCCGTGAAGAAAAAATCATCACCATTTGCAGTCAAGGTATAGACGTAGGCCAGTCCGTTGTTCTCGGCGAACCGGTTGAAGCGATCCCGATTGGCCATTTCCTCATCCGGGCCGATGTCCCCGGGGCCTCGGGCCCGGTCGTGAAAATCGCGGGCCAGCATGTTCGGCAGGGCCGAGGCCGCCGCCCGCAGGCGGACGTCGACCAGTTCCAAAACCCGCCGACGCTCCTCCAGCCCCCAGACCAAGGTCAGACCGACCACGAAAGCTAGGTACACGCCCAGAAGCAGAAGATATTTGGCTGCAGAGCTTCCGGGACGAATCACCTGCCGACCCGCTGGATGATCGTGTGCAGCTCGCTCCAGTCGAAGGGCTTCTGCAGGACGTGGTCAGCCCCCAGAAGACTGGCCGAATCAAGGAAATTTCTGTTGATGCTTTTGCCCCCGGCCGACATAGCCACCACTCCCCGGACCGACGATGTTTTGCGCAGGGCCATGATCAGCTCGATGCCGTCGAAATCGGGCATGAAAATGTCCGTGATCACCACGTCGAATTCCTCGATTTCCAGCAGGCTCATGGCCTTGCGGCCACTTGACACGGTGCGCACCTCGTGCCCGTACTCCTGTCCGAGAATACGGGCCATGAGTTCCAGAAAAAGCTCGTCGTCGTCCACGACAAGGACCTTGACCGGGGTTTCAGTCTCGCTGTTCATGCCGTTCGTCCTGGTTCGATTGTATGTCGGAAAACGAAAAAAACCTTTGTTCACGACTATAGATGGAAACATTGGCTCCGACAAGGGCATTCGGCCATTGTCATCCGAAAAGAGCGATCACAGCCGCGCCCAGGGCCATGAGCCCGGCCCCGGCCAAGCGAACGGGCATTCGACCCTCCCTGAAAATCAGCCCGCCGTAGATAACTCCGAACAGGCCGTTCAGTCGTTTGACCGCCACCATGTAGGCCGTGGTCACCAGGGACACGGCCGTGAAATGGCAGAGCAGATGGGCCAGCTGGAGGGCCCCGACCATGAGGCCCGGACCCGGCCGGACAAACAGGTCCCGGCATCGGATTCGGCCAACGGTCAGGGCCAGGGTTAGAACCGTCACATGCAGAGCCAGGCCGAAGAAAATGGCCGCGGCCAAGGGATCGGACTGGAGGACGATCTTCTTGCCCAGAACGGCCGTCAGGCCATAGATCATGGCCGCCCCGAGCATGAGGCGGGAACCCCGCTCCCGAAACATGGCCCGGAAGGGCCCAAGACTGAATCTGCCGCCGTCAGGGGCCGTCCCCAGATTCAAGACGTAGCTTCCGACGATGAGAACGGCGATGCCGGCCACTCCTCCGGCCGAGGGCGTCTCGCCTAAAATGACGTAGGCGATGCCCAGGGCAAAGGCCGGGGTGGCCGCCAGATAGGGCATGGTCAGAGACAGGGGGGAGATGTTGATGGCCGTGATGTGCAGGATCGTGCCCAGGGCGTTGACCGGGATAAGCACGGCCATGGTCGCCCAAAAATCATTCCCGGGCGGAGACAGATCGAGCAGAATCAAGGCCGCCAGCAGAAACGGCAGGCTGTAGGCGGACAGGACCCCGTTCATGCCCATGGGGGATCGATCCCCGAAGCGGCGCTTGAGATAGGCCGCCTCAGTAGCCGAAAAAAAGGCCGCCAGAATGGAAAGCGAGAACCAAAGCATGAAAGGATCAGCGGACGGTCAGAAGAGCCTCGGCCAGCTCTGAGAACCCGGCCCCGCCCCGGGACGGGGTGACAAAGGCCGGTTCGGCCTCCAGGCGATCTCGCATGTCCAGGACGTTGGCTACGCCCACGGCCAGAGGAAAAAAGGCGAACATGGGCGAGTCGTTGGGCGAGTCTCCGGCAAAGACCACCCGGTCGCGGACAAGGTCCAGGTCGAGGCCGTATTCCCGGGCAAACAAGGTCCGAGTCATGGACAGCTTGTCAAAGTCCCCGAACCAGCCGTTGACGTGAATGGAACTGATCTTGGCCCTGGCCCCGGCCGCCTCGAACAGGGCACGAATGCGCTCGGCCTCGGCCATGGGCAGGGGAGGGACATCTTCGCAGAAATCGATGGCCAGGTCCGTGTCCCGGTAGGCTTGATCCGCGGAAACGGCCGAACCCGGCACCCGGACCGGAATCTCCCGGGCCAGCGTCTGCAGCCTGACCCTGTCCTCTCTCCTCTGGGCCTCGGTCCGGCTGAAATGACGGATCATTCGTCTGGACCCGGCATCGTAGCGGAAATACAGGGCCCCGTTCTCGCCGACCACCGCGCCCACCGGCCACATCCGGGCGATATGGTCGCACCACCCGGCCGGCCTTCCGGTCACGGGTACGACGGTGACTCCCGCCTCGGTCAAACGTTCAAGGGCCGTATAGGCCCCGGCCCCCAGCCGCCCGTGGTCCGTCAGGGTGTCGTCGATGTCCGTCAGGACATGGGTCACTCCCCGGAGGGCCTGTCGGGGCATCTCCGGCAGGGGACGCATGGTCGAATCCATGGTCAAATGATCCTGGCCCGGATCTTGGTCACCAGGATCTCGGCCAGAACCACCACGGCGAAAATGGCCAGAAGGATGACCGAGACCTGCTGCCAGCGGAACAAATTCATGGCCGTGTCCAGGGCCATGCCGATGCCCCCGGCGCCCACCAGGCCGATGACAGCCGACTCGCGGACGTTGATGTCCCAGCGAAACAGCATGATGCCCCAAAAAGCCGGGGCTACCTGGGGCCAATAGCCCTTGAGGAGGATGCTCGGCCAGGGCGCTCCGGCGGCCTTCAAGGCCTCGATGGGCCCTGAACTGCATTCCTCCAGGGCCTCGGCCAGGAGCTTGCCACAGAATCCGATGGACCTGAAGGCGATGGCCACGGTCCCGGCGAGGGCCCCGGGTCCGAACACGGCCACGAACAGGATGGCCCAGACCAGGGTGTTTACCGACCGGGAAGAGACCAGGATCAAACGGGCCAGCCAGTTCAGAATTCCGGAACGGGTGATGTTGGAGGCC
>RZZR01000170.1 GCA_009929795.1 Deltaproteobacteria bacterium
GCAAGCCACAGGTCAATGAGCGGCTTGGAGGTTGCGTTCGGGACAATCGCTTTCATGGTTTCACCTTTGAGGACATGGCCTCCCGTGCATCGGGAGGCGCTGGGGATACTGGCTCGCGAGGTTATTTCTTGATCAAGGTCTCCTTGAACTGGGCGACCTGCGCCTTGTCGGCCGGGTCGAGCCCGCCGGCAACCATTCCCTCCTTGATCCACTCCGGCAACGGGCCGCGAGTGTAGGTCTGCTCGGAGTTCTCGGGGTTGACGAAGGTGGTCACCTTCTGTTTCTTGGTGATGCGGGCCTGCACCTTGGTCATGATCTCGCGCACCGAGAACCCATTGTCCTCGATGTACTTCATGACGTTCTCCACCATCTGTTCGGTGGCTTGGGCTCGCAGCTCGTCGGCCTGGGCCAGCAAGGCCGCCTTCTGCTCGTCGATGGCCTTGATGTGCTCTTGAATGGCCTGATAGTCAACTGACATTGGATTATTTCTCCGTTTTGTGGTTCATGCCGACCAGCCTCTCGGCTTGGTCTACGAGTTCTTGCAGGGACAGATCCATTGTAGGATCCAAAAGAAGTGACGTCAACTCGGAAGCCAACAAAATTCTCAAGTCTTGGTTGAGGCTGGTTTGCTCCGGACGTTTGCTGGTTCTTCTGACCCGCATACCCTCTTTCGTGTACCCAATCTCCGGGTCGTAGGAGACCCGGTGGGTCAGCGTACTGAAGTCACTCGGGGCAACGGACAGGAAGTCGCGCTCCCAGTCCCTGAAGGTCTTCCATTGCTGCGCACCATCCGCCCTCCTCATCATCATGTGGAAACGGTTCTGCAGAATTTTCCTCTGCTCCTGATCCAGCTCCGATAAACTCATCGATCTCCTCCTCGCTGTAGCCCGTGACAAGCAGATAGTCCTCGAAAGACATGCCAGCTTCGGACGCCTCAAGCCGAAGTTCAATCAGCTTGCGCCGGATCCCTGACGCTTTTGCCTGCTTGTGGAGGGGTTTGTGTGGCCTTTCAGAGAAGCCCCGGTTTTTGAGGCCGTCGACCATCTTCCGCCCCGCCCCCGAATCGAGAAACTCGAGGAGCGACTCGATCGTGAAGCAAGATATTGGAACCGAGTGCCGGCGGCTGTACGGGCTGATCCTGTAACGGTTCTCAGTCTTGATCATACCGTGAAGGACCGCGTATTGCAGGTGGCCGCAGCGCAGGCCCAGGTCCTGCACCTGCTGAAGTTTGGACGCTGAGTACCAGGTCAGCATCTGGGAGTTATCTGTTGACATCGGCTTCTCCGCTGATTACCATGAAGTCCTCTCCTTCGAATCTTAGGCCCGCATCCATGCGGGCCTTCTTTTTTACGACTCAAACACCGCTTGCGTCGCCCTCTTCCCGGATCCGTGCGCCGGGAACCCGACGATCGCCCGGCCCTTCGCTTGCTGGCAGATCCCGCAGTTCGAGCAGGTCACCTTTTCGCGGTAGGTGGCCGGGCAAGTGACCACCTTGCGACCGGCCGGCGTGCGCAGGCTCTTCGGAGCCTCGATGGGGAGCGTCGTCACGACCGGGGCGATCCCGAGATCGGCAAACTCGTCAGCCTCGGCCAGGGTGTCCGCCGACAGGTTGATGGTGAAGCCGCCGGCATTGGCCTGTCGGATCGCCTCGGCGTTCTCGGGGATGCGCGGGTCGTAGTGGGTGTAAGTGAAGCCGCGCCGGCCCTGCTGGGCCTTGACCAGGGCGGTCAGCGCCTCGGCATCGATGTGGACGTTGTCGATGGTCGGCAGGTCGCCGGCCGAGTTGTGCCGCCACAGCTGGCCGGCGGGCATGCGCCGGATGTCGGCCAGCAGGGAAGCGAAGTCGCCGCCGCGCCGGCCCTCGGACAGGCTGTTCCAGTTCCACGCCATCCGGCCGTAGAGGGCGTAGCACCCCTTCTCCTTCAGGGGGCAGGCGTTCGGGCAGGTGTCACGACCCGACATCGAGACCGGGATCGGGCCGGTCTTGCCGTTCTGTGAGCCGAAAGCAAGTTTGAAGTTGGACATACGTGTTCTCCCGTTGTTTAAGGTAGGTTCTTACTTGTTCTCTCGCCGCCCTGAGTTTCAAGGCAGCTCCGAGACGTCCTTCGATCGCGCCCACAAAGACGGTGATCGAATATTTTACCCTGTCATCAGTCAGCACACAGATCCTCCAAGCTGTGCGCCTGGCACAGAAGTTCGTTTCCTTTGACCAGTACCTATAGACGAGCCCGCTTCCATGGGGCGGCGCCTCAAGGTTTCTCATCTCTCGTTCGTGTCCTAGGTTGAACTCGCCCTTCCTTTTCGGAATCTCGTCGACAAGTTCACCCGGAGCAGAATTTACTATTGAATGTCGCATCGATCGAGCACCCAGTTGGCGATCCGGTAGTAGGTCGGCGGGCGTTCGGTGTCGCAGAATCGAACGCCCATGAGCGCCTTGCCATAAGGGGAGTCAACAACCTCGACCTGTTTGACTTTCCACCCCTGTAGCGTCAAGTCCGCTTTCGGCACCAGCACCGCCCCGACCTTGCTCTTCTCTTTGCGCTGCTTCACCAGCTTGACACGCGCCCAGCAGCGCAGCCGCCACTCCTTCGCATACTCACTGTCCGTCTCGGTCAGCTTGAGCAGGATGCTTTCCGGGCACTCGGACTCGACCGGCCCCATCGTCTCGTCCATGTCCTTATAGCCAAGCATGGAGACGCCGTTCTCCTTGGTGAACTTGAGGAGGATGACGACGGCGAAGATGTCGCTCTTACCAGTCTGCTTGCTGATCCTCCCAACTGCCCCGTAAAGGGCCTTGAGGCTGACCATTTTCAGTTCTAGCGGGCGGTAAATGGCCTCGTCAGTCTCTAGGTTCAGTTGGCTCTCGAAGTACGCTTTGACGTTCTTCGGTTTCTGCATGTAGGTCCAGCCCATCTTATCTCTCCTAGTCGTCTAACTTTTCTGCGAATCGGAATCCGACATAGATTCCGAATCCTGTAATGACCCCTGCGATAATCGTCGCAACAAGCATTGCCTTAGCTCCTCATCAGGCTCGTCGTAGAGGTCTGCTCTCAAGAACTCCTCGAAGATCAGAATCCTCAAGAGCAGCTCTTCCATGTCAGTCACCGACCTGCATCGAGAACGACCAGGTCGGAACCCTGACCCCCTCCTGGATCCGGTAGAATCCGCCCCGCGCCTTGACCGCCGCATGCTGGCCCTTCTTGTGCAGGAGCCGGGCGCCTCTCACCGTGTAGAGGGTTCCGTCCCAGTCCCGGAACAGCCGGCCCCGGACCTCGTGGCTGTCTCGCAGCATGACCGGCCCCTCGATCTCCTCGGCGGTCTTGGGCACGTCCTTTACCGGCACGAACGCCACGTCTCCCTGCCGCTCGATGTCGCTCAGGGTGTCCTCGCTGCACTGCCAGATCTTGGCAAGCACATACTTCACGCAGGCCTGCGGGCTTGCCAGCGCCCGCTTCGAGCGGGCCGGGCTGTCGACCGGGTGGGCAAAGGGGCTGCCCGTCTCCGTGGTGCCGCAGAGGAAGTAGTTCTTGCGCACCCGGGTGGGCCTCGACGGGTGGAAGATGGCCTGACGGACCTGAAACACGGCCAGCCCCTGCTCCACGTCATAGCCGTAGAGGTCGAGGTTGATCGCGACCCCCAGGCCGCGCCGGTCTGAGCTGATGCCGGTCTCCCACGCCCCGGCCTTCTCGAGCCGAGTGGCCAGGTCTTTCGTGAAGTCCGGCCAAGAAATCAGTGCTCCGTATTGGTCTCTCATTTTGGTTTCCTCGCAATTAGTACACAGTCCTGCCATTGCTTGTTCAGTTCAGGATACCTCCGAACCTCCTCCACCTCCCAGCCGACCCACTTCGCCAGCGCCGCCAGCCCGTCCGGATAGTAGCGGTAGCAATCCAGCGGGTAGCGGTGCTCCTTGCCGGCCGAGGGGACGATGATGCAGACCCGCCCTCCCGGCCTCAGCGAACGGTTCATCTCCTGAACAGTGAGCCAGGGGAACTCGATGTGCTCGAGGGCCTGACCCGAGATGATCACGTCGTAGGACCAGATCGGTACCTCCAGCCAGTTGTAGGGGTCCTTGACCACCACGTCGACATTCGGGCCTTCGGCAATGTCGAGGCCGGTGTAGTTGCCCGGCCTCACCAGGTCTCGGTAGCTTCCCTGCACCGCGTAGCTGCCGACGTCGAGCACCTTGTCATCTTGCCCGATGGTCTGCAGGAACTGGCCCATCAGCTGATACGAACTTGCGTGCATGCGTGTCTCCTAATGATGTCTTCGGGAACGACCTGATCCATCCACTCATCGACCAAGTCGTGGTAGGCCTCCTCGAGGATCCGGCTGCCCGGATCAAGGTTCCTGACCAGCAGCAGCCCGGTGGGGGCGACGTCGAGCGCGGTCAGTTCGAGGTCGGGGCGGTGCTCCTGCAGGATCTTGAGCACCTTCCAAACATCCCCCGCCCACTTCTTGGTCCGGCGAACCCGCTCCGCCTGCGCCGGGTGGGCCGGGAAGATGTCGTCGATCACGACCAATCCGCCCGGCTTCATCACCCGCTCGACGTTCATGAAGTCCCTCAACGCCTGCTCGAACAGGTGCAGGCCGTCGATGAAGGCGGTCACGGCGCGGTCCATCTCGGCCACGGTGGCGATCTTGCGGGCATTGAACAACACTTGG
>RZZR01000171.1 GCA_009929795.1 Deltaproteobacteria bacterium
CGGGCAGACCGTCCACAAGGGTTTGGATATCCACGGCCGAGGAAAACCAGTGGGCCAACCCCTCCACCCAACCGGGGCCGGGCCGATATTCATCCCGGGTCATGAGGCCAAGATGCCGGGACGGGATGGTCAGGTCGTCGCGCCGGGGCAGACTGAAGATTCGGAAATTTGGGCACAGGTCGAGGCCGCCAACGGCCTCGGCAACGAGACGTTCATGCTTGGACCCGCCCAATCTGTTCAGGAAAACACCGGACAAGTTCAGGTCCTCGTCGTAGCGGGCAAAGCCGAGGACCACGGCCGCCGCCGAGGCCCCCATGCCCCGGCCATCCACGACCAGAAAAACGGGCAGGCCGAGGAGCCGGGCCAGATAGGCGGCCGAGCCCGGCCCACCGTCAAACAAACCCATGGCCCCTTCCACGACCATGAGGTCTGTTCCTTCTGACGTTCGGGACAACACTCCGGCTACGGCCTCGGGCCCCATCATCCATGGATCCAGCGTGTGGGCCGCCTCCCCGGTGACGAGTTCATGCAGCCCCGGATCGATGAAATCCGGGCCGGACTTGAAGGATTGGACGCGCATTCCGGCCTGCCGGGCCGCGGCCAAAAGGCCCAGGACCACGGTGGTCTTACCCGTGCCGCTGCCTGTCCCGGCCACCAAGAGGGCCTTGGTCATGCCCGGCCCTTCTTGATCAATAGAAGGGACAGATAGTGCGGGTCGTCCGGAAGATCGGCCAGCCCTCGGACCACGGTCTCGCCCTCCAGGCCCAGGCGGGAGGCGAACACGGCTTCCCGGTCCAGGTCCTCGGAGGCCAGCCAGTCCCGGATGGCCGGGAAATTCCGATAGGCCTTGAGGATTACCGCGTTGTCCGCGCCCTGCATCCGCCGGGCCAGATCTCGGGTCTCGTTGACTCCGGAAAGAACGAGGAGACTTTCACCGGACTCGGCCAGGGGCGTGCCCGAGACCGCCGCGGCCTGTTGAAAGGAGGTCACCCCGGGCACGACCTCCACCCGCACCTCCGGCTCCAGGGCCCGCACGGCCCGCAAGAGGTAGACGAAGGTACTGAACAGCATGGGATCGCCCAGGGTCAGAAAGGCCGCGTCCCGGCCGGTGTGGAGCGCGTCAAGCACGGCCTTGGCGTTGGCCTCCCAGGCTCTGGCCAAACCCTCGGGGTCGCGGGTCATGGGAAAGGCCAGATTGCGGATTGCGGCCCCAGGCCGCACATGCTTCTCGGCAATAGACAGGGCCAGGGAGTAGTCGTTTTTACTCGAACTGGCTGCGAAAACCTCCTCAACCCGGCCCAGCACCCGGGCCGCCCGCAGGGTCAGAAGCTCCGGGTCGCCCGGACCCACGCCCACGCCGTACAGCACGCCCCGGTCCTTCATGGCCGTGCCTCCCCGGTTGATATCGATGGATGAAGAAACGCGGCCAGTTCCTCCACGGCCTCGATGTTTCGGGGTCCGGGCCGAACACAGGCCAGTTGGTCCACGTTCAGCACCCGATTGTGACGCACGGCCGGAAGGGTCCGGAAATGGGGACGGTCGGGCAGGCGGATGGGACAGGGATTCATGGGCCCGGTCAGGGTGACATAGGCCTCGGGGGCCAAGGCAACGAGGGTTTCCTCGCCCAGACGGACGAGCTTGGCCGGTTCGGTGACCAGATTTCGGCCCCCGGCCCGACGGATGATGTCCGCGGTCATGCCCTGATCTCCGGCCACCAGAAGGTTGGGATAGCGGACCTCGAAGACCAGAGGCACGGGCGGGCGGTCCGCGACTCGGATCTCCACGGCCTTCAGGCGGGCCTGCCAGCTGTCGGCCAGGTCGCAAGCCCGGGCCTGGGTGCCGGTCAGGGTTCCCAGTCGGTCCAGGGTACGCATGAGGCCGTCCATGTCGGCCGCCCGGAACACGGCCACGGTCAAGCCCAGGGACTCCAGGGCCTGCACCGACTCCCTCGCCTCGTCCCGGCCGTCCATCTGCACGACCAGATCCGGTCGCAAATGCACGACCCGCTCCACCCCGGGCCGCATGTGCGTGCCGATGGAGGGCAGATCGGCCAGCCCGGGCACGTCCTGGTCGGCGTCCGTGCGGGCCACGATCCGGTCTCCCGCCCCAAGGGCCAGGAGTATCTCGGCCAGGCCTCCGTGCAGGGGCACGATGCGTGAGGCCGGATCGGCCAGGCGGACCTCCCGGCCGGTATCGTCACGAACGACGATCTCGGCCCGGGCCGAGGCGGCCCCGAGGGCCAGGAGCAGGATCACCCCCAGGACGGACCAGGACCTGCGGGGTCCCGGTGTGTGGATGGGCGACAATGGTGAGAGACGTTTCATAGACCTCTTCCAGATTGGCTTGGGTGAAAACTTCGGCGGTCGGGCCGTCAAGCACGATGCGCCCGGCCTTCACAACCACGAGGCGCGGACAGTACAGGGCGGCCAGATTGAGATCGTGCATGGCCGCGACCATGGTCAGACCCCGGCGGTTGTGTTCGACCAAAAAATCGTGGACGGCCACCCGGGAACGGACATCCAGCCCGGCCGAGGCCTCGTCCAGGAGCAGGAGGTCCGTGTCCTGGGCCAGGGCCCGGGCCACATAGGCCCGCTGCCGCTCTCCGCCGGAAAGGCTCCCGGCGTCCCGGTCGGCGAACCCGGACAGCCCGGCCTCATGAAGAGCTTGACCGGCCCGTTGCCGATCCTCGTGCCCATATCCCCGCCAGACCGAAACATAGGGGTAACGGCCCATGAGAACCAGGGAAAGGACCTTGAGCCCGGGCACGGCGGCCGGGCTCTGGGGCACGGCGGACACCAGCCGGGCCCGGTCCCGGCCCGGAAGTTCGGCCAGGTCCCGACCCATAATCCGAACCGCTCCCGAGCACGGCGTCAGGGCCCCGGACAGGGTCAGGAGCAGGGTCGTCTTGCCGCTCCCGTTGGGGCCCAAGAGGCCGACCATTTCCCCCTGTTCGACGCGCAGGTCGACCCCGTGCAGAATCTCTCTCCGGCCATGGGAGCAGACCAGGTCGCGCACCTCGATAGCTGGCTCTATCCGTGTCATTCGCGGCCCATCCGGCGGCAGAGGATGGCCCAGAAGGCCGGCCCGCCCACCAGGGCCGTGACCACTCCCACGGGCAACTCTCCTCCCCGGGGGAGCAGGGTCCGGGCGGCCACGTCGGACCAGAGTAGGAGTACGCCCCCGGCCAGGGCCGAGGATAGGATCAAGGGCCGATGCTCCCTGCCCTGGAACAGGCGCACGAAATGAGGCACCACCAGACCCACGAAGCCGATGACCCCAGACACGGCCACCCCGGCTCCGGCCAGGATCCCAGCCCCCAGAAGGAGCCAGAGCCGGGACCGCTCGGCGTCCACGCCCATCTGCTGGGCCTGGCCCGAGCCGAGGTTCAAAAGGTCCAACTCCAGACCCAGCCTCCAGACCAGGATCATGCCGACCACCCACCAAGGCAGGTAGAGGAAGACATGGGCCCAGCCCCGACCCTGAAGGCTGCCCATGATCCAGAAGACAATGGCCGTCACGGACTCCTCGTCCAGGGCCTTGATGAGGGAAATGAGAGCGGCCAGGAAAGTGGCCGTGACAATGCCGGCCAGGATCATGGTCTCCCGCCGCAGACCTCCGGCCATGCGGGCCAGGACCAGGACCAGACCCAAGGTGCCCAGGGCCCCGATCACGGCCGCCGGGGTGAGCACACCCAGGGCGCCGAACAGGGTCGTGCCCAGGCCCAGGTATACGGTCAGGGCCACGCCAAAAGCCGCCCCGCTTGACACGCCAAGAGTGAAGGGGTCGGCCAGGGGGTTGCGCAAAAGGCCCTGGAGTACGGCCCCTGAAGCCCCCAATCCGGCGCCCACCAGCCAAGCCAGGACCGAGCGACTCAACCGGATGTCCACGACGATGAGCCGCAGGGCCTCGTCCGCTTGGGACCCCAGACCCAGGGCGGACAAAACCTCGCCCGGGGCCAAGGGCACCGGGCCGATCAGGGCCCCGCCCAGAACGGACAGGACCCCGACCAGGAAAAGGATCACGGCTATGCGGCCCGACACGGGCTCAGAACTCCAGGGATTTCATGGCCCGTTTGAGATGTTCGACCCAAAGGGCCACCACCTTGGGGTCGCTGCCCAGCCCCTGAAGCAGGGGGCGACAGGCGATACCGGCTTGGGAAAGGACCGAAACCCAGGAATCCTCCTCGGGCCCGGCCATGTCGTTGCGGGCATGGTCCCCGGCCACGGTCATCAGCGGCCGGAGAACGGCCTTGGCGGTCTTGCGGGCCCGAAGTTCGGCCAAAACATCGTCCAGGCTCGGGGTGCCCTCCACCGTGCCCACCAGAATCGAAGAATTCGTTTTGCTGAAGAAGTATTGCAGGGCCGGGTAGCAGAGGTCGGCCCCGTGCGGGCTACCGTGGCCCATGAGCACCAGGGCCTCGTCATCGTCCCGAGGGGTGGCCGCCAGAATGGCCGCCAGACGTTCGGCGTCGGCCGAAGAGGCCAGCAGAGGGTCGGCCAGCACGATCCGGCTCAAACCCTTGGCCATGCCTTGGAACCGGCCGCAGACCTGGGCCAGGGCGTGGAACTCCTCGCCCGGAATGACCATGAGGGGAAGGACCACGGCCCGGTCGAATCCACGGGCCGCCAACCTGGCCAAGGCCTCGGCCGG
>RZZR01000172.1 GCA_009929795.1 Deltaproteobacteria bacterium
GGTCAGGAACCCCTCCCCAGGCTTCGGGAACATCTGCTTGTCCCAGGTCATCTCTCCGTCGGTGTCGAAGGTCATCTCCCGGTCCAGGTCCTTGAGGCGGTTCCGTTCAAGGACGATGATATTCTGGCGGTCTCCCAGACGATCGATTATGGTTTCGACAAGAGTCCTTTCGATTTCATCGGTCAGGCGGTTGGCCTTTTTGCTTGTGGAGTCGATGAAGAATCGGACCACGACATGATATTTGGTGGCCGGGTCGAGCCGGTTCATGTGGATCTGAAAATCCTTGACGATTCCCTCGATTTCATCGTCCAGGGGATCGGCCAAGGCCGCAATCGGGCCGACCCACATGGTCAGGACCAGGAACGGAACCAATAAGATACGGAGCATGGAAACCTCGTGGTCGCGTTTTGTGTAGAGATTTTTTTTACACCACGACCGGCCGGGGCTGTCAAAGGAAAAACAGGAGGGAAGTGGGGCGACCAGCTAGCGGGGCCGGGCGCGGACAGTCTGTTTCTCGGAAGGAAGGTCATGGCGGATTGGGCAAAATAATTGCTCAAGAGGGTATGGCCAGCGGGCCTTGGGAGTGATAAGTGGACTCGAACGTGGAGTATAATTGTATTTTTGGGGGGAAGCATAATGAATGGGCCTCGGAATATAATCCAAGGGTCGGTGATTACTGCATTTCATACCTTGGGCCTGATCATTTTGACGGATTTGCTTCTGGTGGCCCCCTTTTATGCAATGGCCGCAGACATTCCGGCCGAACGGCTTCAGCCTTCGGACCTCGTCTACCAGGGGGCCTTCCGCCTGCCGGACGAGTTCAATTGGGGGGCACTGGGCATGTCCTACTATCCTTCAGGCATCGGCGGCCAGGGGAGCCTGTTGGTGACCGGATTCCAGTCCCCGTCCAGCCCGGAGCATCCGGCCGAGGCTTGCTGGGATCCATCTTGGAGCTGCAACTCCTACTACGGGCAGGTGCTCATTCCCACGCCGACCAAGGCTTTTAACTGGGAGTCCCTGCCAATGGCCCAGCTCTCGGGCGGAATGATCAACTACGACCAGGGACTGGCGGCCACGGTGCATCGGGAGTATGTTTTCGTCAGTGATATCGAATATATGCCAAGGTCCGGATCCCAGAGTAGGGACAAGGTCTACGGAGCACTGGAGGCCTGGTACGCCGAAGGGATATTTGGAGAGGGCTCATTTCCGACCATCTGGATGTCGAACATGGACGGTACCGGGGCCCGGGGTGTGTTTCATGTCGGGCCGGAATCCGTTCCATTTCACGGTCGGAAGATGGGTTCCTATCTGTTCACCGTGCCCCAGTGGTACGCTGACCAGTATCTCGGGGGCCGGCGCTTGGTGACGGGGCGCTCCCGGGGCACTCCGGCATCGATAGATCCCGTGACCACGGACGGCGGCTCCCAGGGTCCGACCCTGTTCGCTTTCCGGGCCCTGGATTCGGATGACCCCACAGGCAACCTCGATGCCCTGCCGTTTCTCTACTACCGGGTCAAGTATCCGGGGTGCGCCGGGCCCAACGTCGGGCCCACGGCCGAATGCGACTATCCTTTCTTTTCCATGTGCGATGACTGGACCGGCGGGGCCTTTGTGGACACCGGATCCAAGAGGGCCGTCATGCTCCTCGGGCTCAAGGGCAGTCGGAACTGCTATGGCGGGGCCGGATGCGGCGATCCCTGTGGAGACGGTCAGGGCTATCATTGCGATCCGAGCGAGCGCCAAGTCATCTTCTACGACGTCCACGCCCTTGGGGACATAGCCAAGGGGCAGGTCGACCCTTGGAGCGTGTTGCCCTACGCAGTGTGGAAGCCGGGCGAGTTCTACCAGACCGGGGTCACCTGCTGGAATGCCGGCGGAATGACCTTTGACAGTGAAAATGGCCGGGTGTTCATGGTCGAGCGGGGAATGGGCGGTGAGACCAATGCCTGCGTGGTCCATGTCTGGCGTGTGGTCGGGGGAGCTGGGAGAGCTTTTCCGCCCGGTGTAATCATGATGTTGCTTGAAAACTGAAGATGGTGGTCGTAGCAAATATGTTTCGGTTCAGGGCCTTCATGACCAAAGTGGCCACGAGCGTCCTCATTTTTTTCTCACATCGAGGCGGAGTAACCCAAGGCTGTTGATCGTGTTTTTGAACATCAAAAATTGGGACGTGTGGTTCATGAAGAAAAGATCTCCGATGTTGTATGTTTTTGTAGCCATCATAACGGCAATGATGTTTTTTCCCAATGGGCTTTATGCCGAACCAATTCCGGTCGAACCTCTCGGCAATCCCAGACAGGTTGAGACCTTGTCCCATTTATATTGGATTACGCAAAATCCGGCGAGTTGGAGTGATTCCTTCCAAATATTGGCCGATATCGATGCATCGGACACAGAGAACTGGGGTTTGCTACTTCCGTCCGGCAATCATACAGGCTGGCCACCAATTGGCAACGAAACGGTGCCTTTTACTGGAACCTTCGACGGTCGAGGACATGGAATCACCGGAATTTTTATCGATCGATTTTATTTGGGTGTTCTCGACTTTGGTTTTTTTGGTTTTTTGGACAATGCAAGCATTTCGAATTTAAAACTATTTGGAGTAACTATCCGGGGTATAAATGGAGTAGGGGGTTTGACTGGAATAGCTATTAATGGGAGCGAAATTGAAAATTGCCACGTTTCAGGCACGGTCTTTGGCGCATATTTCATCGGTGGTTTGATAGGTTATCTCGATGAGAGTGAGGTCAAGGAGAGCTCTTCCTCGGCTGCCTGCACAGCCTTAATGGTTGGTGCGGGAGGTCTGTTGGGCGCATCGTCTTCGAGTCTGCTTCAAAACTGCGTGGCTGAAGGACCGGTAGAAGCCTTATTTTATGCAGGAGGACTGATAGGTATTCAGGAGGAGGGATGTTCGGTGGAGCGGTGTTGTGCCTTTGGAAGTGTCAACGGCTTGTACGGAGTGGGCGGCCTTTGCGGCGGCATGGGTTTTGGACGAATTGTCGACAGCTATGCCCAAGGAAGCGCGACCGGCGAGGAAGCGGTTGGGGGTCTTATTGGAATTATCGGGCAACAATGCGAGATCACACGTTGCTACGCAAGTGGATATCTCGGCGATTGCGGCAATGCTGCAATCGATGTGGGGGGCCTGATCGGCGCCGATGACGATCCTGGCAGCGTGATCACTTCGTCGTATTGGGACATCATCTCGAGTGGAATGACCGTTTCTGCCGGGGGGCAAGGGCTTCCGACCGAGCGCATGCAAACATCGTCGTCCTATGTTGGGTGGGATTTTACCCAGACATGGGCCATTTGCGATGGACATGGCTATCCTTTTCTGCCCGGGGTCACTCCCGATCCGGGGCCTTGCCCCATCCCAGCCCTTTCGGAATGGGGGATGCTGATCCTGGCTTCAGTTTTAATTTTTCTTCTTATGAGGGGAAGAAGGGGCTGGCAACGATAGCCCCGGCCATAGGTTTGGCTTGGCGGAGCGTGACCTGCAGGTCGTCGTGATATGCGGGTGGATATCTCGGCCTTCAGATGGCCCCGATTTTCTTGAGGTGGATCTCCAGACACGACAGAGCGGCTGGGGTGATCCCGGAGATTCGTCCGGCCTGGCCCAGGGTGGCCGGGCGAGCCGAGGCCAGCTTTTCGGTCACCTCCCGGGAGAGGCCGGCAACAGTAGAATAGTCCAGGTCCGGGGGGAGAAGGGCGCGTTCCCGGCCCAGGCTTCGATGGACAAGGTCTTCCTGGCGGGCCAGATAGCCTTGGTACTTGGCCTCGGTTTCGGCCTCGGCCAGAACGTCCGCAGGCAGGGCGGCCAGGGGCGGCCAGAGGGGCGTAAGGTCCCGGATGGTCAGGCCGGGCTGTCGAAGTATGGCGGTCAGGGGCACGGCCTTTCCCGGGGCCGAGGCCCCCATGGCGTCCAGGATGTCCCGGGTGGCGGCGTCGGGGCGAACGACGACCGAATCCAGGGCTTCCAGGGTTTCCCGCAGAAGCCGGTCCTTGGTCCGGAAGGCCTCCCATTGGGCGTCGCCCACGAGACCCAGATCCCGGCCCAGAGGGGTCAGGCGACGGTCGGCATTTCCTTCCCGGAGGAGAAGGCGATATTCGGCCCGGGAGGTGAACATGCGGTAGGGTTCCCGGGTTCCCCTGGTGACCAGGTCGTCGGCCAGTACGGCCATGTAGGCCTGGTCCCGGCCGGGCAGGAAAGGATCGGTCTTCCGGTGGCGGCAGACGATGTTCAGAGCGGCCCAGAGGCCCTGGGCGGCGGCCTCCTCGTAGCCGGAGGTGCCGTTGATCTGGCCGGCCAGGTACAGGCCGGACACGGCCTTGGTCTCGAAGGTGGCCAGCAATTGTTCCGGCGGCACGTAGTCGTATTCGATGGCGTAGCCGGGCCGGACGATGACGGCCCGCTCCAGGCCGGGAATGGTCCCGAGCATGGCCTTTTGGACTTCAAGGGGCAGACTGGTGGGAATGCCGTTGGGATAGACCTCGGGGTGGTCCAGGCCCTCGGGCTCGACAAAGATCTGATGTCTGGGGCGATCCGGGAATCGGGCAACTTTGTCCTCGATGGATGGGCAGTAGCGGGCCCCGATTCCGGTGATGACTCCCTGGAACAGGGGCGAGCGGTCGAATCCGGCC
>RZZR01000173.1 GCA_009929795.1 Deltaproteobacteria bacterium
GCCGCCCCGCCCCTGGACCTGGCCAACGACGTTCGCCGGGATGCCATCTTCGCCCTGAACCGCATGGGTATTCAGGTCGAATACTCCCACCACGAAGTGGCCCCCAGCCAGCACGAAATCGACCTGCGGTATCAGGAAGCACTGCGCATGGCCGACACGGCCATCACCTACCGTGTCATCCTCAAGGAAACGGCCCGCAAACATGGTTGCTACGCCTCGTTCATGCCCAAGCCGATTTTCGGTGAAAACGGGAGCGGCATGCATGTCCACCAGTCTCTTTTCAAAAACGGCAAAAATGTCTTCTTCGATTCCTCCGACACCTACAGTCTGAGCAAGGAAGCCAAGTCCTATATCGCCGGTCTCCTGGCCAACGCCAAGGCCTTGACCGCCGTGTGCAATCAATGGGTCAACTCCTACAAACGCCTAGTGCCCGGTTACGAGGCCCCAGTCTACATCGCCTGGGCCCGACGCAACCGCTCGGCCCTCATCCGCGTTCCCATGTACAAGCCTGGCAAGGAAAACGCCACCCGCCTCGAACTTCGGTCCCCGGACCCGGCCTGCAATCCCTATCTGGCTTTTGCAGTCATGCTCGCCGCCGGCCTGGACGGAATGGAAAAAAATATGACCCTTGCCAAACCCGTTGAAGAGGACATCTTCGAGATGAACACCGTCGAGCGGAAAGCCCACGGCATCGACAACCTCCCCGGAAGCCTTGAGTCCGCCGTGGCCGAATTCGAGAAGAGCGACCTCATGCGCAAGGCCCTGGGCGACCACATCTTCACGAAGTTCATCGAGAACAAGATGATTGAGTGGGATAAGTTCCGGACCCAGATCACCAGTTACGAGATCAAAACCTATCTGCCACTTCTCTGATGCCGCAGGAGATTGAATCAACCGCAAAAAGGGGAGTCCGGACGGACTCCCCTTTTTGCGTTTCTAAACCGCCAAAGGGCCGTTTAGTCCGACCTCAGAGCCTTGGGGCCGTTGACTTCAAAGCCATTTCGTGCTTGTGTCCAGTCTATCGTAAATACTGCCGTTTGCCTTTCTAATCACCAGCAACAAGGAGCCTCGCATGAAATTCTGCTGCAAAGTGTTCGGTTTGGCCATCATCGCCATGGCCCTCTCCCTTTCGCTGCAACCCTCATCCGCCCAAGCCAAGAAATTTCTGGCTTTCGGAGGCGGCCCCACAGGCGGAACCTTCAACTACTTCGCCAACGGCATCGCCATCTATCTGGGAAAAAACCTGGCCGACGTTGAAATTTCCTCTGAAGGATCTGGTGGTTCAGGCGAAAATCTGCGCCGACTGAACCAGGCCCAGATCGACTTCGGCATCGTCTACTCCGGCGACGCCTATCTGGGCCGCCAGGGCAAGCTGCCCAACGACGCCACCAAGTACGACAAGGTCCGGACCATGGGCTACCTGTACGGCGCCCCGGCCCAGTTGGTCGTTCGGGCCGACGCCGGCATCAAGTCGGCCAAGGACCTGGCTGGCAAGCGCGTGGCCGTTGGCAACGCCGGGTCAGGCGCGGCCCTGGCCGCAGAGCGGTTCTTCCGTCACATGGGCCTGTGGGATTCCATCTCTCCCCAGTTCCTCGGCTACTCCCCGGCCGCCTCGGCCTTCAAGGACCGCAAGATCGACGCCTTCTGGGTCCTGGTCGGCTACCCCAATGCCTCCATCATCGAGGCCGCGACCCAGGACAACATCACCCTGGTCAACCTACACAAGGACGCCGAGGAAAGCGGCTTCTACAAAGAGTATCCATTCTATGCCAAGGTTGAGATCCCAGCCGAAACCTATCGTGGCCAGAACGAGGCAGTGACCACCTTCCAGGATTCGACCTTCTGGATGACCAACGACAAGGTCGACGAGAACATCGTGTACGAGTCCCTCAAGGCCATCTACTCGCCCGAAGGGTTGAAGAACATGGTCACCGCCCACTCGGCCGCCAGAGAAATGTCCATCTCCACAGGCCTGACCGGCGCCTCCGTGCCCCTGCATCCCGGAGCCTACAAGTTCTGGACCGAGCAGGGTCTGACCGTGCCCGAGGACCTCAAGCCCTAACCCGCTTCCAACTTTAAGCGGGGGCCTCTGATAGCGGCCCCCGCTTTTTGAGAACAAGCCATGACCGATTCGAAACCATCCCCTCCAAAGCACCCCGACTCGACCGCAAAGGACGACCAGCTCATGACCGAACTCCAGGAAGAATCCGTCGCCCGCAAGGAAGAACTCAAGAGAATCCAGGCCAAGGAATCCAAAACTGGACGCAAGCTCACCGGATTCTGGAAGCTTCTCGTGTCCGTCATGGGACTGGCCATGGTCTTGCTGTATTTCTATTCGGCAGGCATCAGGCCCGTTGGCGACCAGTACCACCGGGGCGTGTACGTCTTTCTGACCTATATCATGATTTTCCTGTCCTTCCCCTTCTGGAGGCGATCCAACCAGACCCGTCCCACGGTGGTCGATATCGTTCTGGCCCTGATCGCCGGAGGAGTGGTCGGATACTGGATTCTCGAATTCGAAAACTTGAACTATCGGACCGGCATGGAGACCCAGATGGACGTCTGGGTCAGCGTCGTCGGCGTGCTCATCTCCCTGGAGGTCTGCCGCCGGGTCCTGGGATGGTCCATCACTTTGGGCGGCATCCTGTTTCTGATCTATGGGTATTTCGGTCCCTATTTTCCCTCGGCCATCGCCCATCGCGGCTTCTCCATCGACCGCTTGGCCACGTATCTCTTCCTGACTCAGGACGGCGTGTTCGGAGTCATGGCCAGCGTCCTGGTCACCTACGTCATCCTCTTCATCTTTTTTGGATCCTTTTTACAGAAATCAGGGGTGGGCCGCTTCTTCATCGACTGGCCCCTGGCCTTGGCCGGCAAGGCCGTGGGCGGTCCGGCCAAGGTCTGCGTCATCGCCTCGGCCTTTTTCGGGTCCGTTTCCGGCTCGGCCATCGCCAACACCGTAACCACCGGGGCTTTCACCATCCCCTTGATGAAAAAGGCGGGATTCCGAAAGCATGTGGCAGGAGCCATCGAACCGGCCGCCTCCATCGGAGGCATGTTCATGCCTCCCATCATGGGGGCGGGCGGGTTCATCATGGCCGAAATGACCAACACGCCCTACGTCCAGATCATGCTCATCGCCATCTTTCCGGCCATTTTGTATTTCCTCTCGGTCTTCACCATGATCCACTTCGAGGCCAAGATGCTGGACATCAAGGGTCTTGACTTGAGCGACATGCCCCCGGCATCGGCCATCTTCAAGAAGCATTGGTACAAATGCCTGCCCTTGGTCATCATCGTGGCCATGATGCTTCTGGGCTATTCCCCGGGCAACGCTGCCTTCTGGGCCACCCTGTCCTGCATCTTCATCAGCCAGTTCGACCCCGAATTCCGCATGGGTCCCAAGCAAATATGGGAAGCCATCGTCGGCGGGGCCAAGAGCACCCTGGTCATCGGGGCCACCGTGGGCGTCATCGGCATCATCGTCGGGACCATCGCCCTCTCCGGCATTGGACTCAAGTTCTCGAACATCATCATCTCCCTGTCCGGAGGTCATCTCTTGCCGGCCCTGATTCTCATCGCCCTGGCCTCCCTGGTTCTGGGCATGGGCGTCCCGGTCACGGCCTCGTATCTCATCGTTGCCGTCCTTGCCGTGCCGGCCCTGAACGAGATGGGCGTCGGCCTCGTTGCCGGCCACATGATAGTCTACTGGTTCAGCCAAAACTCCAATATCACCCCGCCAGTCTGTGTCGCGGCCTACGCCGGTGCGGCCATAGCTGGGGCCGATCCATGGAAAACCGGATGGACGGCCCTAAAATTCTCCAAGCTCCTCTATGTCATGCCCTTCATGTTCGCCTATGAGCCGGCCATGACCCTCTACATCGGCTGGGGAGAGGCCGCCAACGCCGGCTGGACCGGAATCGCCTCGGTCTACTTCGCCGCCGCCGTGGGCACCGTGGCCTTTTCGGCTTGGTCCATGTTCTACCTGATCCGGCGCACGACCATCCTCGAGTGGCTCTTTTTTGGGGCGGCCACATTCCTGTGCTTTGTGCCCGGCCTGCTCACCGATGCCACCGGTATCGGCATGGTCGTCCTCCTGGGCCTGTGGCAACACCATAAAAACAAGAAGGAAGCCGCCCTGGCGTCCACATGAACACGATCGTGACCCGCATGGACAAGGCGGGCCCGGGCAACTCCGGGCCCGCCTTCTTTGTTTCAACGCCTAACAGCCCTCCATCGAAATCACGAACCCAATGGAGACTGCCGTGCGACTGAAAAGCATCACCACCCAACTTGTCCTCGTTGTGACCATCCTGGTTGGCCTTGGGGTGTTCGGCCTGGTTTTTCATGCCAGTCAGGCCTCCAGGGACATCATCCTTGATGCCGAGAAACAGGCCATGCAAAGCCTGGCCAGGGACTCGGTCAACCAGCAGGAGATGTTCCTGGAATTCACCTCCAATGTTCTGCGGGCCTTCGCCAAAGACCGGTTTGTCGGACAGGCCTTCCAATACAAAGTCTATCAGACCCAAGCCGAGGGCTATCTGGCAGGGCTTCTTCCAAACTTCGATCTCTACAAGGGCGTGGCCGCCTTCACGTCGGAAGGCAGCCTCATCTATTTCGTCAAAGGCGGCGACAA
>RZZR01000174.1 GCA_009929795.1 Deltaproteobacteria bacterium
ACCCACAAGCTCCTGAGCTTCGCCCGTAGGACCGACGCTCGGACCACGGAGATCGACCTGCCTGTGCTTCTGGAGGAGATCATCGCCTTTTCGGCCCAGAAGGCCAAATACGGCAAGGTCCACATCAAGACCGAGATCGATCCCGATCTGCCGCCCCTGCACGCATCGCCCACCGAACTCCAGCAAGTCGTTCTGAACCTAGTCAACAACGCCATCGACGCCATGGACAAGCCCGAAGGGGTGATCGTCATCCGGGCCCGGCACGAGGACGACAACGTGGTCATCGACGTGGCCGACAACGGCCAGGGCATCCCCAGCGCCAACCTTCAGCGCCTGTTCGAGCCTTTCTTCACCACCAAACCCGTGGGCAAGGGCACAGGCCTCGGCCTGTCCATCTGCTACGGAATCATCAACAAGATGGGCGGAACCATCTCGGTGGAGAGCGAACTCGGCGAAGGAACCGTCTTTCACATCACCCTCCCGACCAGGCCCCGATCCGGGGGGGCACCGGCAGTTCAACACTAAGCCCGCAAGGAGAAAGCCAATGTCATTACCCATCGCCAAGGTCATCCTCATCGACGACGAGGTTGGATTCCTGAACATCATGAAAAAGCGCCTGGAGTCCCGCGATCTGGACATCCAGACGGCCGAAAGCGGTCCCGAGGCCCTCGAAGTCATGGGCAAGAGCCCGGATCTGGACGTGGCCATCCTGGACGTCAAGATGCCCGGCATGGACGGCATCGAGACCCTGGGCGAAATCCGCAAGCATTTCCCCCTGATCGAGGTCGTCATGCTCACGGCCCACGCCACCGTTGAAACTGCCATCGACGGCATGAAAAAAGGAGCCTTCGACTACCTCATGAAGCCCTGCGACATCGACAAGCTCATTGAGATCGTCCGGAGGGCCAAGGTCAAGAAAACAGCCCACGAGGAAAAGATCCTCCAGGCTCACATCCAGGAAATTACCAATCGCATGGGCGGGTAGCCATGTCCGACGCGGATTCTTCGGCCCAATCGGCCTCCAGGCCTCCAGTGCGGCTTCTCGTCGTCGACGACGAGCTGTCCTACACGAAACTGCTGACCAAGCGCATGACTCACCGTGGCTTCGAGGTCACGGCGGTCAACAGCGGGCGGGAGGCCGTTCAGGCCATGCGTTGCGGAAGCTACGACGTGGCCCTGCTTGACCTAAAGATGGAGGACATCGACGGCCTGGAGACCCTCAAGATGCTGAAGATCCTCGCCCCAGAAACCAAGGTCATCATCCTCACCGGCCACGGCGGCGAGGCCGAGGCCCGGCGGTGCTTCGACCTCGGGGCCTTTGACTATCTTGTCAAGCCTTGTCGGCTCGAGGTCATCATCCAGACCATTCTGAGGGCCGTGGGCCGATTCTGAGTCAAATCCGTTCCGAAATTCACACCAATAAAAAACAGGGGAAGGGATCCGAGAATCCCTTCCCCTGTTTTTTATTTTCGCCAGGAGTCGTCAGAAGGCCGCGTCCAAAAGCATGTTGTCCCGGTGGATGGCTTCCGGATAGGATATCTGGCCCAGGATATCCTTGATCTCCGAGGTGTTGCGGCCCATGATCCGTCGAAGGTCGTTGCTGGTGTAGTTGGTCAGGCCCACGGCCAGGGGTTCGTCGTCCGGCCCGAGAATCCGGACCAATGCCCCGACCCCGAACCGGCCCCGGATGTCCACGATCCCTGCTGGAAGCAGACTCTTCCCCCGGCCCGTCAGGGCCGCCACAGCTCCCTGGTCCACGACGACCTCTCCGGCCGTGTCCTGGTTGTAGGCCATCCAGAACTTTTTCCGCGAAATGGCCTTGCCCTCGGGCATGACCCAGGTTCCCACATCCTCCCCGGCAAAGGCCTTCTCCAGACCGAAGGGCATCTTTCCCGACAGGACCAGGGTTGGAACCCCGATCTGGGCCGCCCGCTTGGCCGCCAACAGCTTGCTGTACATCCCTCCGCTGCCTTCGGTGGTCTTTCCCCGGCAGATCCGAGCCAGGTTCAGGTCGCCGATCCGCTCGATGCAGGACAATATTTTGGCCTCGGGGTTTTCCAAGGGATTGTCGTCGAAGACCCCCTCGGCCGAGGTCAGGTTGACGAACAGTTGGGCCTCGACCACGTTCAGAATCAGGGCCGCCAGGGTGTCGTTGTCGCCGAATTTCAATTCCTGCACGGCCACGGTGTCGTTCTCGTTGACGATGGGCAGCACCCCCCAGGACAAAAGCTGGCTGAACGTGTTCCGGGCATTCAGGAACCGGGTCCGACTCTTCAGGTCATCCTTGGTCAGGAGGATCTGAGCCGTGATCTTGCCGTAATTGGCGAATATCTCGTCATAGACGTGCATAAGCCGGCTCTGTCCCACGGCCGACAGGGCCTGTTTCCCGGCCAGACATCCGCCATGCCCGCTGGTCGTGATCACCCTCCTCCCAGCGGCCACGGCCCCGGATGAAACCAGCACCACCGACACCCCCCGGTCCATGATTCCGGCCAACTGGTCGGCCAGACGGTGCATGCGTCGCAGATCCAGGCCCTGTTCGCCGGTCAGGACCGCGCTGCCGACCTTGATGACCACCCGGCGGGCCGATTCCAGGATTCGTCGGCGGAATACCCGCCAATCGCTCGCATCGGACTCAACACCCATCGCCGTCCTCCTCGCCTCCATCCAAGGCCGGATTGTCCTCCAGGCCGGACATTCGCTCCTCGGTTGTCTCCCAACGGGCCCATATAGCCGCCATGACCTCGTCCACTCCCCGGCCGTCCAGGGCCGACATGAATAGGATCCGGCCCTTGTCGTCGCGGGCCCGCTCCTCGAACCAGGCCCTTTCCTCCGGGGTCCAGAGGTCGATCTTGTTGACCACCCGGATTTGATCTTTTCCGGCCAGTCCGGGGCTGAACTTGGCCAATTCGTCGTCCACCAGGGCAAAACCTTCCCAGGGATCCTCACGGCCGATCTCGTCCGCGCCCAGGATGTGGACCAGACACCGGGTCCGCTCCACGTGGCGCAGAAAGGTGTGCCCCAGCCCCTGTCCAAGATGAGCGCCCTTGATGAGCCCCGGGATGTCGGCCAGGATCATCCTTCGGCCGAAATCGTCCTCCACCACCCCGAGTTTGGGGGTCAGGGTCGTGAACGGAAAGGGAGCGATCCTTGGCCTGGCCCCGGATACCTTGGAAATAAATGTCGACTTGCCCGCATTGGGAAGACCGATGAGCCCTACGTCGGCCATGACCTTGAGCTCCAGACGGATGCGACGCTCCACTCCCGGTTCTCCGGGCTGGGCGAACCGAGGGGCCCGCATGGTCGAAGACTTAAAATGGGTATTGCCCTTGCCGCCCCGTCCCCCCTGGGCCACCAGAATCTCCTGGCCGTGGGTCTTCAGGTCCGCCAAAAGGGTGTTGCGGCCGTCCTCGTCCACTTCGTGGATGATGGTTCCCAGCGGGACCTCGACGATTAGGTCCTTGCCAGCCGGTCCATTGCACATTCTTCCCATACCCGGACGCCCGTTCTCAGCCTCGTGAACCCGCTTGTGCCGGAAATCGTAGAGAGTCAGAAGCCTGGAGTCGGCCCGGATAGTCACGCTCCCGCCGCTGCCGCCGTCGCCGCCATTGGGACCGCCCCGGGGCACGCACCGTTCCCGCCGAAAGGACACGCATCCGTTCCCGCCCTTTCCGGACCGCACCGTGATTATCGCTTCATCAACGAATCGCATCGAACCTCCCGGCTCAAAACACAAAAAGGGCCGCTTAAAAGGTTTCCCTCTTAAACGGCCCCGGCAAATAGAGGAACCAGACCCAGTCTAGGCAGCCACCGGAACGATGCTGACCCTAGTCTTGACCTTTCTCTTGCGAAGAAACTTCTCGTACTTCACCTCGCCGTCCACCAAGGCGTACAGAGTGAAATCCCTGCCCAGACCGACGTTGGCGCCGGGTTGGACCTTGGTGCCCAACTGCCTGACCAGGATATTCCCGGCCAGAACGCGCTGGCCGCCGAATCGCTTCACGCCGCGCCTCTGCCCCTTGCTGTCGCGGCCGTTTCGTGAACTGCCGCCTGCTTTTTTATGTGCCATTTCTGTCCTCCCGAGTCAGGAATCCCTAAACCTGAATGGATTTCACCTTCAAAGCCGTGAAATCCTGGCGGTGACCCTGCTTCTTTCGATAGTCCTTGCGGCGCTTCTTCTTGAAAACGATGATCTTGCGATCACGGCCGTGGGCGACAACCTCGCAGGCCACTGCGGCCCCGTCCAGAACGGGACGACCCACGGAGACGTCTTCGCCCTGGCCGACCATCAACACTCTGTCCAGGGATACCTCGGAGCCGGGTTCGGCATCCATCAGGGCCACCTTGAACTGCTGGCCCTCTTGAACCCTGTACTGCTTTCCACCAGTCTCGATTATTGCGAACATCATTGTACCTCCAGATGCAGAAACGGGACGGTTATCCCAGGACCGATTCAAAGGTCAAGTATTTTTTCGGCCTATCCCCTTGCAAGGCCCACCGACCAGCGGGCGGCCCGGGCTAGAACGGCCACCGAGACTTCAGCCGCTCCGGCAGCCAGGAGGGAACGGGCACAGGCCTCCAAGGTCGCCCCGGTGGTCATCACGTCGTCCACCACCAGGACGTGCCTGCCCG
>RZZR01000175.1 GCA_009929795.1 Deltaproteobacteria bacterium
TCAAGGTGCGAACACGTGCGTTCGCGCCTTGCCCGCATTCGCCCAAATGCCCTATGTCCGACAAGACCCCGGCCTGACGTAATGGTCAATCGAATCAAATCGAACGGGAGGACAAGGACATGGACTCATCCAGAATCGACCGGGCCAGAGGATGTCTCTTTGGCCAACTGGCTGGTGACGCTCTTGGCAGTCTGGTGGAATTCCAGCGACCAGAGCACATCGCTTGTCATTTTCCTGAAGGTGTACGGGATCTCGTGGACGGGGGAACATGGAGCACGATCGCCGGCCAACCCACGGACGACTCGGAGATGGCTCTGGTTTTGGCCAGATCCATGATTCGACATGGCGGCTATTTTTCTCAAAAGGCACTGGAGGCCTATCTTTGGTGGCTGGGTACGGATCCCTTTGATTGCGGTTCGACCATTGCTTCAGCCCTGTCCGGAATACCCAATCCCGAAAGCCAGGCCAACGGAGCCCTCATGCGGTCATGTCCTCTGGGCATCGCCGGGGCTGGCTTTGGGGGAAACATTCTGGCCGAATGGGCCGATGATGATGCGGCCCTGACCCATCCTCATCCTGTCTGCCGACAAGCCAATATCGTCTTTGTCCGGACTCTGGCCTTTGCCATCGATACGGGAAAAGGGACATCGGATGTCCTGTCTTATATCTTGGCCATCAGCCGGGTCATGGATCTGCACCCTTCACTGAACGAAACTCTGGAACAATCGATTTTCTATCCCCCGGCCGATTACATGCGTCACCAGGGATGGGTCCTGACGGCCCTTGGCAACGCCCTCTGGCAATTGGGACACGCCAAGAGCCTTGAAGACGCTCTGGTGGACACCGTTTCCCGGGGAGGGGACACGGACACCAATGCGGCCATCTGTGGAGCCCTCCTGGGAGCCGTTCACGGGCTTGAAGCTGTCCCTGAACGATGGGTCGAGACCATACTCTCCTGTCGACCTGAACCAGGCCTTGATCATGTCCACAGACCCAGACCCATGGAACTCTGGCCGGTGGACGCCATGGACCTGGCCGATTCGCTTCTGGCTCTTGGGGACGCAAGCAAAGAAGAACCCTGAAACCTGTAAATCTGGAATTGATTTTTCCGGCCCGAACCAATAGCCGGAATGAAAATGCGAGGAACGAAACATGGAACCTGAATTGACGGATGAGGAACGCAAAAAAGCTTTGGATTTGGCCAGCAAGTTGGCCGACGATTTCAATGCAGAAAGAAGCGAACGGTTCGCATCCAAGCACCGTGACAAGAAATGGTATGATGACTTCACGCTTCTTTTGAACATGATCAGGGACAGGGAGTTTAAGATCAATCCCGGGACCTGGGCCATTCTGGCCGGAGCCCTGGCCTATGTGGTCATGCCTGTGGATGTCATCCCCGACTTCATCCCTGGCCTCGGCTGGATCGATGACACTTTTGTCCTGGCCATGGTCATATCCACCATCGAAAGCGAACTTCGAGATTACAAGGCCTGGAGGAATCACAGTCAGGAGGAAAGATGACCAGAAGCGATTATGACCGGGCCATGTTCCGCCTGACGACCATCACTACCTACATGAACCTTGGTCGTCGTCTCAAAGTTCGGGATTTGGCCGAGGAATTCGGGGTCACCAAGCGGACCATTCAAAAAGATCTGAATCAGCGTCTGGCCCATCTGCCCATCATTCGAGATGACCGGGACGGCTCCTACCGGTTCCTCGATGGCTTCCGGCTTCGAGGAACACCCAATGCCGAGGAAACCACGGCCTTGGAGCTCATGATGGCCCTCATCGGCGAGATTCATCCCCATTACAAGGACCGGGCCGGGATCATGGTCGGGAACCGATGCGACCGGGGCTGCTTTCTCCTCCGCTTGGGATTTGAAAGTCTGGACGGCTATCTGGACATGGTCCACCTGCTTCGCCACGCCATTGGCCTCCGTCAGAGTCTGGTCTTCGAGTACACCAACAAGCACGGCCAGGCCGGAGAGTACGAGGTCGACCCATACCGAATCGCCAACTTCGGCGGCTATTGGTATCTCGTCGGTCTGGACCGCAAGGACGGCAAACTCAAGACCTGGCACCTGAAGTCAGTGGTCGGCATCCGGGTCTCTCCCGAGAATTACACCATAGACGAAAATATTGAGGCCGAGATCTCCGAGAAATACGGCGAACTCCATACGGCCTGGTTCAAAGACGGAACCAGGACAGTGGATCTGGCCGTGACCGGAGCCGCCGCCAGGTATCTCAGGCGAAATCCCGGTCCTTATCTCGAAATCATCGAAGACGATGGACAGAACATGATTTGCCGTCAGACGTACTTCCGGAAGGATGAAGTCATCTGCTTGGTCAAGCATTGGCTACCCGATGTGAGGGTATTGGATGAAGCGTTGCAGGGACAGGTAGATGGCATGCTTCAGGGATATTTTGATAATATTATCAAATAATTTCCTGAAATTTTGACTGCCTAATATGATCGTACAAGTACAAGAAGGGAATCTATTATGAATCGACAAGAGTCGTCTCAAGAAGGATTTATCCCGTTCAAGGGCTATAAGACCTGGTATCGCATTGTAGGCAACAATGAAGACCGGGGTAAGCTACCACTTCTATGCCTGCATGGTGGCCCAGGCGCAGCCCATGATTATTTGGAACCGCTTGAGGCGATGGCGACAACTGGACGCCAAGTGATTTTTTATGACCAATTAGGGTGTGGCAACTCTGACCAACCCAACGATCCGTCATTATGGACCATTTCGCTTTTTGTCGAGGAATTAGCCGCTGTCCGCCAAGCACTCGGACTTGAGCGTGTTCATATTCTTGGCCAGTCATGGGGTGGCATGCTCGGTATGGAGCATGCCTTGACGCAACCGTCGGGATTGGCAAGTTTGATTATTGCTGATTCACCGGCGAGTATGCCTCAATGGGTTGCAGAAGCAAATCGCCTGCGGATGGAATTGCCTTTTGATGTTCAAGAGATTTTGCTCAAACATGAGGCGGCAGGGACAACGGATGACCCTGCTTACCAAGAAGCGATGACGGTTTTCTACCACCGTCATGTCTGCCGTCTCGATCCCTGGCCAGATTGTTTGATTCGCTCGTTTAATAAGCTCTCCAAAAATCCTGAAGTGTACAATGTGATGAATGGCCCTAGTGAGTTCCATGTGATCGGCGTCATCAAAGACTGGGATATTGTCGATCGACTAGGAGAAATCCAGGTGCCATCACTGGTGATTTCTGGTCGATACGATGAAGCTACACCTGTAATAGCTGAAACCATCCATCGTGGAATATCTGAATCGGAATGGGTTTTGTTTGAAAATAGTTCACACATGCCACATCTTGAAGAAACGGATCTCTACTTGGAAGTGCTGACAAATTTCTTGAACCGCATCGAATTGAAGGCATGAATAATCACCACGGAAAATTAATAAACTTGTTATAACATATTGGCATTATAAATGATTATATATAAAATTATTGTTTTCAACCTTGGGTATCGTTTGTCCTTCTCTTCCCCGCATCATCCACACATCCCCAAAAGCTGTTTTCGAATTTCCTGCGCCGTTCCCCCAAGGTCCACGGTGGCGAATCGTATCTCATGGCCTTGAATTACCACGGCCTCGTCGATCATTTCGTCAACCGATGGATGCAGAAGTAGGCCTGAGGCGTGCTGGGCGAGCTGGCCGTCCGTGTCTTCCTGAGATCGAAGGTAGGCGTAGATTTGATAGAGGAAGCCGCTGCGAAGTGTTTCCGCTCGATACCATCCTGATGCGAGTATCTCGTTGAACTTGGTATCAATGACGATGCGCCGACCTTGGGCTGGATGGTCCAGGATGATGTCGGTCCGCATGGAGGGGAGAATCCGGGCCATGCCGGAGGTCTTGCTTTCGATGGGCCAGGAAAGAGTCTTTCCGGCCGTGACGTGCCAGCCGAGTCTGGAAAGGACTACATCGTAAAAACCGGCAACACCTTTTTCGTAGAGTCTGCGAATCCAGTGGATTTCCCGATCCGGAACGCAAAGCAGTTTGGAACCAAAGGTTTCGGTGGGCAGTGCCAAGTCAAAGGCCAGATGGGCGGCAACGACCATGGGCCGGTCATGGACGTCGTGGCGTCCGAATCGTTCGACGGAGACCTTTGAGCGGTCGGGTTTTTCCCCGGTCACGCCCATGAGTTGGAGACTGGCGGCCAAGGATCGGCATTGGCGGGCCAGTCCCGGCCGATGAACAATGGCCGAGAGTCTTTCAAGGGCGGCCCGGACGTAGCGATTGCGCGGAGTATCGACGGTCAGCTCCTCGAAGCGGCAGGCGACCCGGCCCTTATCGAGGAGGCGTCGACGCTCGGTGGCCAAATGGATGATTCGGCCGCGAACCCTGGAGCATTCGGCCTCCCTGGTGCGGTACCCGAAGGTCAGGTTGCGCTTCAGCCGCCGTTCGACCTGCCGGATGAGGATTTCGGCCACCAAGTCCGGTATGTCGTCGGGATTCTCCTCTACGAAAATCTTGTCCTCGTCGATCTGACGAAACAATTCCGACGCGTAGAGCATGAGCAGCCAAAGATTTCGGACCGGAATGCGGCCAATATGTCCGACTTCAGAGGGTGGACAGGTCATCGACAGCGTCGGC
>RZZR01000176.1 GCA_009929795.1 Deltaproteobacteria bacterium
CTTGTCGGTCTTTCCTGGCGTCTGGCAGCCGTCCGGTGCATTGTCGTGGGCATGGTATGGGCCTTCATCCTGGGGGTTTTGGTCGGCAAGGGCTACAAGCCGGAAAACGTGGTTCCGGAGATCGCCAGGCTGATGCCGGAGTCCCAGGTCGTTCAGAAAGCCGAGGAGCCGGGGGTGCTCAAGGCCGAGGAACTGGAGTACTTCGACGCCCTGAAGCGGGCCAAGCCGGTCCCGGCCGAGGAGCACGCCAAGCCACGGTCCGAATCGAAGCCGGAACCGAAGCCGGAACCCAAGACTCCGCCCAAGGCAAGTCCTTCGGATCCAGTACAGACCCATGCCGTAGTCCCGAGCAAACCCGAGCGGAACGAGGCCATCGCTCCACCGGCCCGGCAGAAAGCCTCGGCCGATCAGGACGGCGGGGACGAAGACTCCACGGTCTACCAGTATATTTATCAAGTGGCATCCTTCAAGGACAGACCTTCGGCCCAGACCTTTATACGCAAGCTGGATGCCTTGGGTGTTCGTTCGTCCATAAGCGAGACCACCATCGACGGCCGACCCTGGTTCCGGGTCCTGGCCTATTTTCGAGGAACACCCAAGGATACCAGGGAGTTCAAGTCCAAACTGGCTTCCCTGGGGGTGACCAAGGCTCTGATGAAGAGCAAGATACCGCTATGAGGCCGACTGCCCTTGGGCAGGCGTTTTTTCACAATGACCGGATTCAGGTCGGAAAACTTCGGATCGGATGGAGGTGATGGATATGAATGGATTGAGCTTTGTGCCCACCCGGGCTTTTTTCACCCGAGGAATCGGTCGCCACAAGACCAAGCTCCAGTCCTTCGAGCTGGCATTGCGTGACGCCGGCATAGAAAAACAGAATCTGGTGTACGTCTCCAGTATCTATCCCCCGAAATGCAGGATGCTGACCATGGAGGAAGGAACCCGGCTGCTTCTCCCCGGACAGATCACCTTCTGCGTCATGGCCCGCAACGCCTGCGACGAAAAGGGACGTCTGGTGGGTTCGGCCGTGGGCATGGCCTTTCCTGCCGATGAGAGCAACTATGGCTATATCTCAGAGCATCACGCCTTCGGGGTGGAGGCCAAGGAACTGGGAGACTTCGCCGAGGACCTAGCCTCGACCATGCTGGCCACGACCCTGGGCATCGATTTCGACCCGGAGAAGCACTACGACGAGCGGCGAGAGATCTATCTCATGAGCGGGAAGATCATTGAGTCCATGTCGGCTCCCTGCGTGACCGTGGGCGAGAACGGCATGTGGACCACGACCATTTCGGCTGTGGTTTTCATCCCCTAGCGGATCGTTCACCGAATGGGGCCGGTCACGGGACCGGCCCCGTCAAGACTGCAAAGGCGAAACCTGATGTACGACTCGTTTCTGGATCTTGAGGAAGAGGGAGGACGGACGATCCATGTCTGGCCAGTGCCCTACGAGGGTACGGCGAGCTTTGCTCGAGGGACCAGACTGGGGCCTGAGGCCATACTCAAGGCCAGTTACCAGATCGAAACCTACGATCATGAACTGGGTCAGGACCTTTCCGGCCGGGTCCGGTTTGAGACCCTGCCTTTTCTGCGGCCATCGGCCCAGGGTCCGGACACAGTCATGGACGAGATGCGCGAGGTTCTTTCCGGGTTTGACCCGGTCAAGGACTTCTTCCTGACCCTGGGGGGGGAACACAGCATCGCCCTGCCCCTGGTGGAGTTCTACCACCGGGCTCATTCGGATTTGGTCGTGATCCAGATCGATGCCCACGCCGATCTGCGGGCCAAGTACGAAGGCAGCCCCAGTTCCCACGCCTGTGTCATGGCTCGGGTCCGCGATCTTGGTGTGCCCCTGGTCCAGATCGGAATTCGCAGCCTGTGCCGGGAGGAGGCCGAGACCATGGCCAGGACTCCGGCAGAAGACCTGTTGTGTCTGTTCGGGTGGGATCTGCCAAGTCCGGACCATGCCGCCCGGCGGGTAGGCGATTTCGTGGGCCAAAGACCGGTCTATATCAGTTTCGACGCCGACGGATTGGACCCGTCGATCATGCCCGGGACCGGAACGCCCGAGCCTGGCGGCATAGGTTTTTCCTGGATGCAGGCCTTCTGGACCAGATTTCTTCCCGAGCGGACCCTGGTGGGGCTGGATTTTTGCGAACTGGCCCCGGAACTCGGCCCCGGCGTGATCTCCGAGTCGGTGGCCGTCAAGTGCATCCTGCGTATCCTCATGACTTCATTGGCTGGACCCATAGAGCCGGGCAGGTCTGAAAGCGGATTATGAGTACCCAAAAAAATAGAGACATCGAAACCCTTGAGAGTCCGGAGGACTATGGCCTGAGTCCCTTGGAGCCTCTGGACCCTGACCGGATCGAGACCTTCGACGATCTTTTGTCGGCCATGTCCAAGACGGCCTTTGGAGGCCGGAACCTTGGCGAGGCTCTGAACGTGCTCGAAGACATGGTCCGGGACCCGGACTGTATGGTGGTCGGGACTTTTTCCGGGGCCATGACCGTGGCCAAGATGGGAACCTTGATCTGCAAGATGATCGAGAAGGGCTGGGTGAACGTGGTCATTTCCACCGGAGCCCTGATGGCCCACGGGTTCATCGAATCCATCGGACTCAAGCATTACAAGTACGAGTTTGGGCAGATGGACGACAAGGCATTGTTCAAGAAAGGCTTCAACCGGGTCTACGATACCCTGGAGCCTGAGCAGAACTTCGTCCAGGCCGAGATGGTCATTCATGCGGTCATGGAACGGCTCTCGGCCGAGTCACACCTGTCTTCGGAACGTATCTGCCGGATCATCGGCCGCTATCTGTCCGAGAAAGTTGAAGGCCGAGGTATCCTGAAAAGCGCTTTCGAACAAGACGTTCCAGTCTACATTCCGGCCTTCACTGATTCGGAGATGGCCCTTGACGTGGCCACGCACATCATGCGCCATCTTCCCGAGACCTTGCGCCGCAATTTCGATGCGGAAACCCTGCCCTTCCAATTCAACCCGTTTCTCGACCTGTTCAGCTACACCCGACGCATCTGCAAGGCCAAGACTTTGGGCATTTTCACTATTGGCGGGGGCGTGCCCCGCAATTGGGCCCAGCAGGTGGGCCCGTTCGTCGAAATCCTCAACCAGCGACTGGAGAACATCGATCTGCCTTGCAGGCGGTTCAAGTATGGTATCCGCATTTGCCCCGAGCCGGTTCACTGGGGAGGCCTGAGCGGCTGCACCTACCAGGAAGGGATTTCCTGGGGCAAATTCATGGCCCCGGAAGAAGGGGGCCGATTCGCTGAGGTCCATTGCGATGCGACCATCGCCTGGCCTATGCTTTTCAAGGGCTTGGAAGACAGATTGGCTCGTAAGGCGTGAGTGTCCCGTGATGGACGCGCCCCTGAAAATCGAGAAATTGTTGTGGCGGGGGCGCGGCCTGGCCCGGAGAGATTCGGGGAAGGTGGTCATGGTCGAGCCCGGGGCCCTGCCCGGGGAACTGGTCCGGGTCCGGGTGCTCAAAGAGGGGAAGGATCATGATCAGGCCGAGGTCCGAGAGATCGTCGAAGCCCATCCGGCCAGAAGGCCCCATCCCTGCCATCATTCTCCGGACTGTGGGGGATGCCGGTTTGGAGTCGTCGACAGCCGGGCGGCTCTCGACATCAAACAGGCCATCCTGACCGACGCATTAGCCAGGGCCGGAAGGCGTGTACTGGCTGAGACAGCCGACACGAGCCTAACCGTGGTTCCCTCGCCAGCGTCCTGGAGATACAGACATCGGGTCCAGGTCCATGTTCGTTCGGGAAGGCCCCATTTTTTGGCCCTGGGCTCCGATCGGGCCGTGCCTCTGGACGATTGTCCTCTGATGTCTCAGGCCTTGAACCGTGACCTGGCCGAGTTGAGCGGCCGGCTCGACGATGGTCGTGTCTGTCTGGCCTCCAGCCCGGCCGACGGGGTCACGGCCGCGGAAACAGATCAGACCCCTCTGCGATTGCCGTACCCGGGTTTCGGCCTGGAGCTCAGGGTTCCAGCCCGATGTTTCTTTCAGGCCAATTGGGAGCTGAACACAGTCCTGGTCCACAAAGTCGACGAGGCGCTGGCCGACTGTGAACGGGTGGCCGATCTCTATGCAGGGACCGGAAATTTTGCCCTGCCACTGGCCACAAAAAAAAGGGAAATTTTGGCCGTGGAGGGTTCGACGGCTTCCGCCGAGGTCGGTCAAGTCAACGCCTTGAATCTGGGGCTGGACCGGGTTCGGTTTGTCCAGGGCAATCTGTCCAAGGCCCAGGCTTGGGCCGGGGTTCACAACTTCAGGGCCGAGGCTGCGGTGATCGATCCGCCCAGGGCCGGGGGGCGGGCCGCGGCTTCACATCTGGCCGCCCTCGATGGGCTACGGCGGGTGATTTGGGTCTCATGCGACATCGTCAACACCTGCCGGGATCTCATGCCC
>RZZR01000177.1 GCA_009929795.1 Deltaproteobacteria bacterium
CTCGTACAGAGGCTCGTCTTTGTGTCGATCCAAGGCTTGGGGCAAAAACCTCTTCATCGCGCAGACCGCGCACAAACGCTCGTTCTTCCCCACCTGGGCAAAGCTTTCCCCGGAGTTCATTCGTGCCCGCAGCCCGTCCCAAAAGGCCTTGACACCCATTTTATACTCATGGGCGCTCGTGCTGCCGGGGCGGATGAAGTCATGTAGGATCTCATGCTCGCCGCAAAGGGGGCATTTTTCCCCCTGCTGGGCCCTTCGGACGCGGTTCGGTTTCAGTTTGGTTGCCGCCAGGAGGGACTGGGTCAGGGTGTGTGTGGCTGAATAGAGACGGGCCAAACGCCGCCCATTCGCTCCGTAGGGGCCGCTGAAGGCGGCCACTGTTTCCTGTTCGACACTCCATTTGGAGTCATGAAGCAACCCGGCCAGATCGGCCGTATCGTCCAGCCCCAGGAGCTTGGCGGCGGCAAAACCGAATTGCCAATAATCGCCGATCTGATGGTCGAAGATGCCCCGCGTGGCCCGCCCGGCTTCGCCCTTGGGCGCCAGATACTCACGAACATGCCCGGCAAGGCGCAGCCATTCGGCCTGTATGGCCTTTTGGATGTCCTGGCAGACCTCCTGAGCCATGTTCGTGGAGACCACAAAGACGAATTTATTGGGAAACGAGGCGATACCTCGACTCTCCTCAGTATGACGACGGACATTTTCGTCCGGCTCGGTCAGCAGATGGCCGAGATGGAACTCCCTGTCCAGCCACGCATCCACCATGGTCTGATCGTGAAGCGACGGGTACATGACATGATCGGGGCCAAGGGCTTCGGACACCCGTCGCAGCCCGGTAAAGGACAGATAGGATAGAATGACCGAGCCCACCCAATGGTCCCTGAGTTTGCGGGCCTTGGCAATGAACGGCTGCACCGGGGTGATGGAGAACACGGCAAGAGAGGCGGACCCATTTGGGTCGTCCTTCATGGCCGAGGCCAGGGCCGAAGCTAGGCCGCAATGATGCCAGACGGCGTGGTCGGGCATGCGGGTGTCGGCAGGCAGAAAATCCCAGAGAGCCCCAAGGCCGCCGGCATTTTCGGCCCGCAGGCGTTTCTTCAAGGCGAAGAAAAGGTAGTGGAACAAGGCCCGGGACCAGCCTTCGGGATCGCTCGTGCGGTTGAAAAAGGCGTTCAAAGGTGCCCTGTTTTCCGACTCCAGACGCAGGAGGTCAAGCTCCTCGGCTGTGAGGCCCTCGCCAATGTCCTTTTTCAGGAGGGCAAGCACGGCTTGGTGAACCTTGTCCACGGTCATGCTTGGTGGCAGATCGAGTCGAAGATCGGCGTTATTGACCAGTGGATGGGTGATTACGGAATTGTCCTTGGCCATGAAATCCACGGCCCCATTGCGCTGCTGGTCGTCGTGATGGCCGGGTAGCGCGGCCCGAGTCAAACCCGAAGCCATGGCGTCAGCGGATTGGTACTCGTTCTTGTTCGGCAGGACCTGGTGGAGCAGGGTGGCTATCTCTGCGGCCCGCACCTCGTGCCCCTGGATTTTCAGGGCCTTGTGCACCGGGTCGTGCAGAAATACGGATACTTTGTGTTGCCAGTAGTCGGGTCGTTTCATGAGTTTCCTCCCCAACGCCGAAGTTCCTTCTGATTGTCCAGGAACGTATGTACCTTTTTCCACACTTCTAGTTCTCTGCCTCCATTTTTTTCATCCCAAGGTTTTGGAACAGGATGAGGCAGATGCAGGATGCGGCCGACTATCTGATTTAGTTCGTTTCGTTTGATCATGAGTCGTAATTGCGAGGGCATGCGGCCGTTGTTGTCACCCCAGGCAGACACCTTGTGATTTCGTCCGGCCGGATAGCCCAAGATATGGCGAGATTCCAACTCGTCTTTTTTGGTGAACGGAAGCGAGGTCCTCGTTTTCATGTACAGCTCGGAAAAAACCCGAAATACATCCTCCCAGGTTTTGCCGGCAGTATATTCCCAGCAGAGCAGTCCCTGGTCGTCACGGCCCAGGGCATGAGGATATTTTCTGCCTTGGTCGGTCATGACCGCTTTGAATTCCAAGGAGGCCGATTGGTCCAAGGTGGGATGGAAGCCTCCTCCGCTCAGGGCCAGGGATCCGTAGCCGTTGCGACTCCGGCCACCGATGGTGCCCAGAAGGTGGACCAGGGATAATGTTTGTTCCAATGTCTTTTTTTGAGTTTTTGGAATATGCAACGAAAAGGCGGCCTTGGAGCCGGGTTGAATGAATCGTCGGGTAACCAATGTGTATTTGCCGTTGACCTTCTCCTGATTGACGGGCCCATAGCCGAGATAGAGAAGGCGATCTACCATAATGGGATTTCCCGATTTGCCTTTAACTTCCGGATGTTCAATTTTTCCAATCGAAGGTAATGTGTCTTTTACGGAGAAATCATTGGCTGGCGTGAGAGATATGCGTATTCGACTTGCCGATGTTTTTTCGTCTCCCAAGACCGTTCCGAAAAGTTTACCTTCTTCTTCTCGCAACCTGTCGGGAGAAAGTTGGCCATTGGCCACCCGCCACCATTGCCGGAGCAGATTCTTGAACGGCGCCGACCTCAATTCGGCGTTCTGGTCCGCCCCGCCCAGGAAGGTGGGGCTCAGGAATTCGACCGTTAGCTCAAGTTTTTCGACGTCATGAAAACGGGTGACGATCATGGCTCACCTCGTGTCTGTTTCAAGGTCATAGCCTATGAACCTCCTTGGAAATAAACCTGTTGGTGTTCAAAGATCACCCCTCCACCTTCTCCACTCTCCCCAGCCCCATGGCCGCGCCCTTGCCCACGTGGACCATGCGGGCGGCCTCCATCCATTCCCGGGTCCAGGGCCGGGCAGCGTCCAGATTGAAATCGCCAACCAGCCCGCCCAGTGGCACCTTGCGTTCCTGGCGGTTGGAATAGCGCTCGTACTCCATCCAGTTCAGGTCGGAGGCGATGGGCCCGCAGTCTTCCAGTTCCCGGGAGAGTTTGGTCCAGGCCTCGCGGCCCAGGGGTTCGCCGCCGCAGAAGAGCACGGAAAGGGCTTCCAGTCGGCGGGCCAGAGTCTGGAACAGGAAAGGCCAGTCCATGGCCCCGAGGTAATTGCCCTGCTTGCGAAGGCGAACAGGGGTCATGAAGCGGTATGCCGCGCCGTTGGCTGGACCGAAAGCCGGAATCTGGGGCAGGGGTTCGTCTGGACGCTCCATTTTTCGCCAGGAACCGTCCGGTTCCAGAACCTGGACGGCCATCAATCGATAGGGGATACGGGACGGTCCGACGCCCTTTTTCCCGCCACTCAGCAGGGCCTTGCACAGGGCCGGGTAGAAGCGGGAACATGAGCCGATCAGTGTCAGTTCCAAACGAACATCGGCCTCACCCGCCTCATGATTGCAGTATATGACATAGCCTCGAGGGGAGTCCAGGAGGCCAGGCACGTCGGTGCGGGCCTCCATGGTCAGGTAGGCCGGACAATGGCTCTTGATCAGACAGTTCTTGCAGTCGGCACCGTGATTCATGGGGCAGACCAGAGCCTTGAGTTCCCAGCCCATGATTCCTCGCCAGGCCGATCCGCCCAACCGGGATCGGGCGGCCGCGGACAGCCGAACGTCCAGCCCGAGCTTGGAAAGTACCAATCCGGGGAATACCTCCGCCACATTTTTCATAGTTTGTTGCCTCCTGGGTTCTGTTTTTCTTGCGATGCTTAACGGTATTGAGATCGTTATTTTCAAAAAAACCGAAAAGCAGTCCTCCCGATGGCCTATCACCATCCTGCTGGAGGCATGAAGGCAAAAAAAAGGGGGGGGACAGGTGGCCAATAATTGCCGCCTTCCCCCCGGTTATGACGTACAATCGACAACCTTTAAGGGTCAAGTCCATAACGCTTGGCGATCAGCCGTCATAAGGTGACGATGTGAGAATGCATGTGTAACCGGCTCGATGAACCGGCCACAGAGCAGCTCGATTGAGATGTCCACTGACAATGTGAATATTTTCTCCGTCTGCCGACTGTCCATTTTCTATACTAAATCGTAATATTGTGTCCGCCCACTTGAAGGACGAGGATGGATACTAGGGGCGTTCTCCCTGACCGAAATCTTGTGACTACAGTCGACATACAGATCCGCAGACGCGGGGCAACTGATCTGACCAGGTTCGGATTCCGGTACGGGTGGCCTGCTCGAAGAACGGGGGGAGAAGTCTGTCCTCGATCCAAGTTTGCATCTCCCGCCATTTTGATTCCTCGATCGGTTTGAAGCCGTGGGCCAGAATCGATTCGTTCCTGGTTCCGAGGTGCGTGTTCAAATCCCGGATATTGCTTTGAGCCCATTGGGCGCACGGTCCACGTCCGTGGAAGGCCACCAGTTCCCAGACCTTGTACAGGGGGGCTTTCACTTTTCCGTCCGCGCCGGGAAAGAGCATCATCCCTTCCGGA
>RZZR01000178.1 GCA_009929795.1 Deltaproteobacteria bacterium
AGGCCATGGCCTGGTACTCGGAATCGATGATCAGGCGCTGGGTCGAGGTGTAGGTGCCGGTGGCCGCCTGGGTAGCCAGCTCCTTCATGCGGATGAGCTTCTCGTCGATGACCCCCAGGGCCCCGTCGGCGGTCTGGATGAGGGAGATGGCGTCGTTGGCGTTGCGTATGCCCTGGTTGAGGGAGGCGATGTCCGCGCGCATGAGTTCGCGGACGGCCAGGCCGGCGGCGTCGTCGGCTGCAGTGCCGATGCGCAGGCCCGAGGACAGTCGGCGGGCGGACGTGCCCAGGGCCGTGTACCCGCTGCTCAGGTTTCTGGCCGCGTTCATGGCCATGAGATTGTGGTTTATCACCAGAGACATGAACCACCTCCTTGTGATCCAGCCTGTTCGGCAAGGGCCAATTCTCAAGGCCTGGAATGTATATCGTCCGAAGAGGGAAAAAACTTGATGCTTGGCAGCTGAATACAAGAAGGATGCCAGATTCATTCAAGAACCTGGCATCAAGACAGAATGGGGTTCGGGGCCGACGGGTCGAACCTATCGCGGATTCTTGAGCGGCCCGGCGTCCACGTCGATCTGGCGGTCCACGGCCAAAAGGGCCGGGGGCAGGGGATCGTCTGAAGTCTGACGGCGGACCAGACCGCAGGAGACCCGAAAGAGCTGGGCCATGACCTCGTCGATGATCTCCCGGGGGATGCCGTAGTGGAGGAAGTTGATGGGGGTCAGCTCGGCCAGGAGGTAGAGTTGCTTGTCCCTGGCCGGGTCGTCGGGAAAGGCCAGGGTGACCCGCTGGCCCTGGAGGGCCCCGGTCTGGAGATCGCGCAGGTCGGCCCAGGAGACTTTCACGCGCAAGCCTCCGACGCGGGGGTCGGCGGCCAGGCGCAAATTCTGGAGCCAAGCCGAGAGATGGGTGAACTCCACGGTCTTGGTGGAACCGCTGACAAAGAAAAGGTCGGGGCGTGAACCGTTCAGGACCAGGTCCTCCAGGTGCCGGGCCTCCAGAATGGAGAGGCCGACCACGCCGATGAAGAGATCGGCTCGGCGCAGGGCCCCGGGGTCCAGTTCGTCCAGGGTGGCGGCCTCGGGGAATCCGGATTCGTCCGTGGGCGAGGAGACGACGATGTCCACGCCCAAGAGCCGTCCGGTGCTCATGCGCGGCAGGAGGGTCCGGCCGACAAAGGCCCCGATGGCCCCCCGCGAGCCCAGGACAACGATGTCGCGACGGGACATGAGCAGGCCCAGGCGGTGGAGGATGGCCTCCACCGAGGCCAGGATGGAGATGGCGCACTCCCGGGCCTCGGGCCCGGTTTTCAGCCCGGACACGGCGATGCTTCCCACGGGAAAATGCAGGCGGCCGAAGTCCCGTTCCACGACCAGATTGGCGTCGTAGCCGTTGCGGGTGTGCTCTACGGCGCCCAGGAAAAACTCATTCAGCCAGTCGCCCAGGGGCCGCTCGGCCTCGTCTTCCGGGGCCGGGAGGCGGAAGTGATCGAAGATCTCGCCCACGCTGGCCCCTTCCAGGCAGAAGCGATTCAAAACCGGGGCCAGATACCCGCCGTCCTCGACGAGGAGCATCTTTTCCCCGGCCTCCCGGGCGGCCAAGACTTCCTGCAGAAAGACATGGCCGGAGACCAGGCGCATGGCCTGGAGAAAGTCCAGTCGCCCGTCCAGAAGAACCCTGTCCAGGTCGTGGAGTTCCGGCTTGGGGCCGAATTGGCGGGACACGGCAAAGTATCCGGCCAGATGCTCCCGGCTTTCCAGCTTCTGTAGGCCGTGAAAACGGAATTGTTCCGCAGGCAGGGCCATGAGGGTCTCGATGTAGATTTCAGGGACGATGCCCGCGTACTTGACGAAAAAAGTGGCCAGGGACGGGCACCCGGCAACATCCAGGGCCTTAACCAGACCCAAAACCTCGGCCGTGGCGTGGTGGATGAGGAAGACCCGCACCCCGGCCAGGGCCTGGGGCCGGCCAGCCGAGGCCCGGTTCAAAACGGGCATGGCCCGCAGGTACTCGTTCAGGGCCGGGACGGTCCGGGGCACGTCGAAGCTGACGTTCAGGCAGGCCCCGAAGCGGGAGAGGTCGAAATAGATGTGAAAGGACCCGGAGCGCACATCCAGCAACCGGCCCCTGGCCAGCTCGGCCAGGACCCTGGGGTCCTCCAGGAGCTGGATCTCCTGCATGAGCATGGCCAGGGAGGCGCTGAAGGCCTGTTCCCGGTCCCTGGCCTCCAGGAGCAGGGCCTGGACGTCGTCCGTGGGCCAGCGAAAGTGGATGGTCTTCAGGCCGGGCAGGCCGCTGCCATGCAAATGCTCAAAGAGGTCGGGCTGGTGGGCGGCGATCTCTCGGTATTCGTTGCGGTTGTCCAGGGTCTCCTTGAACAGGCTCTGGCGCAGGGTTTCGGCCACCAGGTGCACGTCGGGGATGAACGAGGCCACGGGCGGCAGGTCCACGACCCGGTGACGGATGTGCTTGAGTTGCAGGCGGGACACGGCCGCGTCCTCCACGGTCAGGCGCAGAAAGCGGCCGGCCGGGTCGTGTTCGAGCAGGAAGTAGTGCTCGCCCTCGTTTTCGCCCTTGCGGAGGTGGAAGGGGAAGAGCAGGGCCGGGGGGGCGGCCTCGGCAACCGGAAGGTCAAAGAGGGCCGGAAAGAGGATGCCTCCCCAGGCCCGGGTCTGCAGGGCCCGGAACACGGCCTGCATGCGGTTCTCGAACTGGAGATGGGCAAAGGGCAGGCCCTCGGCCGCGTCGGCCCGGACATAGACCGTGATCCAGTCCAGCCCGGCCAGGGCCAGGTCCGGGGTCAGGCGGGGGTCCATCCGCTGGCGGACCATGATGTCGGCCGCGCCGAACCCGCATTGCTCCAGGACCTGACCGCAGAGGAGGCGGACCAGGGAATGCAGGTTGCGGAAGACCCGCAGACCGGTGAGGTCGATGGTCAGTCGATCGTCCCCGGCCGGGATCAGGGGCACACCCAGGGTGGTGCCCCGGTACTCTTCGGTTTGGCGGGGTCTTTCGCGGGTTCCGTCTTGGCGGATGAGACCTCGAAGCAGGGAACCGACGTCGCGCTTGTCCGTCATGGGTTTCGGCTCAGTTCCGGATCTGAAGGACGACCTTGAGGGCCTGGCCGTCGGCGGCCCGGGCAAAGGCCTCCTCGGCCCGGTCCATGGGGAAGCGGTCGGTGACCAGCCGCTCCAGGGGCATGTCCGGGAAGGAGGTCATCATGTCCAGGGCGTCGGCGAACCGGCCGCAGCGCGACCCGACCACGGTCAACTCGTTGATGACTAGGGGGGCCAGGTTGACCTCGCCCTGGAGGGCCACGGTGGACTTGAGGGCGATGGTCCCCCGGGGTCGGCAGATGTCCATGGCCTGGGTGATCCCCCGTCCCGAACCCGTGGCCTCGACCACCAGGTCCACGCCCCGGGGCACGTCCTCGGCCCGGGACACGGTCTTGATGTCCCGCCAGAGGGCCAGTTCGAGTTTTTCGGGATGATGGCCGCCCAGGGTCAGGTCGGGGCAGACCGTGGACAGGGCCCAGGCGCAGAGGATGCCCAGGCGGCCGTCGCCAAGGACCACGACCTGTTCCGTGCCCATGAGGTGGATCTGCTCCAAAATCTCACAGGCCGCGGCCAGGGGTTCGGTCAGGATGGCCCGGTCGTCGGGGATGTAGTCCGGGACCTCCAGAAGGTTCTCTATGGGGAGGACGCAGTATTCGGCCATGCAGCCGTCCAGACCGAAGATGCCCAAGGTGGTCCGATTGGGGCAGTGGCGGCCGAGGCCCTTGGCGCACCACTCGCATTTTCCGCAGGCGGCATTGATTTCGCCCACCACCCGCTTGCCGATCCAGGACGCGTCCTCGCAGGCCTCCACGTGGCCCAGGAACTCGTGGCCCAGAACTCCGGTGAATCCCATGTAGCCCTTCATGAGTTCCAGGTCGGTCTTGCAGACCCCGGCCAACTGGACCCGGACGAGGGCCCAGCCTGGTTTGACCTCGGGACGGGGATGGTCCTCGACGTATTGGAGTTTTTGGCCGTTGAACACGATGGCTTTCATGACGGGCATGGGGTCCTCCTGATAGTTTGCGTTATACGTTCATGCTGGCGTGGCGCAGGCTTGATCAAAGACGGGCGGGCAGATGGAACGTGTCAGTAGACCTCGTCATGTTTTCCCACGTCGATCAAGACAATCAAATCATCTCCGGAGTCCTGGTCCATTTCAAAAGAAAAGACGATTCGGCAATCGTAATCAGCACGACAGGCCCAAAGGCCTTCAAGTTTGCCGTGGAGTTTGTGAGATTTCAGGCTCGGACTGAAGGGGTCCATGCAGAGGATTCCCAGGGCATCGAACAGCTTTTGCCGAAGAAGCGGGTTATTCCGGGAAGCCTTTTTAAATCCGCGCTTGAAGCTTTCCGACCAAGCGAACCTATAC
>RZZR01000179.1 GCA_009929795.1 Deltaproteobacteria bacterium
CATGGCCCCCCAGGATGTCCTCCTGGCCTTTCCCTATGACGACCCCCCTGCCCAGGACCGCCCCCACCTCACGGTCTGGGGACAAGCGTGGTACGAGCGGATTTGCGTTCGGGATTATGTGCGGCCCCCGGGCGATGGGCTCCGGGTTGTCTTTGACCTCGGCCTTGCCCATGTCGGGACCGGGGACCATGTTGACGCCTTTTTTGACCGCTTCACATACGACGAGCGCTGCTCACAGCAAGAGCCGAGCGGCTGGCGTGACCGCTGGCCTCCGGTCAAGCCCCTGGAAATCACAACCCGTTTCGTCCCGATACGGAGGGCCTATTTCATGCTGAACCAAAGCTGGTGCTGTCGGCTCCCTGACCGAACCCCGTTTCAGGCGTTTGATGTGGCCCTGGCTATCGACCTTGACTCCTGGGGCTGGAGCATTTCGGGCACGGTGGATGCGGCGGCCATGACCCTCCTGGCCGTGACCACGGCCCCCCCGGAAATCGAAATCCAGATCAACGGGTGGACATGGACGGCCCTGATCACCGGCTGGTCCGAGTCCCGGCAATTCCCAGGCGGGTCCTATCGGATCAAGGGCACCTCGACCTCGGCGGCCCTGGCGAAACCGTGGGCACCGGCCTCGACATATACCTCGGACACGGTCATGGCCGCCCAGGCTCTGGCAGAGCGGGAGCTTGCCGACACGGGCTGGTCCCTGACCTGGGGCCTGCCCGGGCCTTTGGACTGGACCGTCCCGGCCGGGGCGTGGAGCTATCAGGACCTCTCGCCCATGGAGGCCGTGGTCCGGATCGTCCAGGCGGCGGGCGGGTGCATCCAGACGGCCCCAAGCGGCAAGGTCCTGACCGCCCTGCCTCGCTATCCTCTTTCCCCATGGACATGGGCAGGGGCAAGCCCTGACATCTCGATGACCGAGGACCCGGTCCTTGCCCTTGACCGGGAATGGGCCCCGGGCCCCTGCTCGGACGGCGTATGGGTCCGGGGGGCGGCGCAGGGGGTCCAGGCCCTTGTTAAGCGGGCGGGCACGGCGGGAGCCAATCAGGCCCCCATGGTGACCGACAGCCTTATCACAAGCACGGCGGCGGCCATTTCCAGGGGGAGGATGATCCTTGCAGGGGCGGGGAAATGGTCCCGGTATTCGGTCAGTCTCCCGTTGATGGCATCGCCTTCGGAGCCCGGCTTGATCCTGCCCGGGTCCCTTGTTCAGGTTTCGGCCTGGAAAGGACAAGTCTCGGGGATCAGCGTCAAGGCGGCCCGGAGCAACGAGGGAACCACGGTCCGGCAAACTCTGGAAATCGAAAGGTGGCACGAATGAACTTAATGGCGAAATTCAAGCGACTTTTGCCAGCCTCGCCCATGCTTGTGGGGGAGGTGGCGGCCCACAACGCCGACGGAACCAGCACGATCACGACCCCGGCAGGGGGCACGGTTCGGGTCCAGGGGCAGGACGTCACCGTGGGCGAAATGGCGTTTTATCAGGACGGCCGGGTTCTATGCGAGGCCCAGGCCTTGCCAACCTATGAGCTGGAGGTTTGAGCATGGCCGTGGAGGGTGCAGACGTGGAAATCAGCGAGGCCCCAGGCCCGGACGGGCGGCCCGGCTATTCGGCCCGGGTCCGGGGAACCGGAATAGTGGAGTGGGCTCAGACGGCCCTTGATGCGTGGGTCCGGCTCGACAAGCGGCTGGAATCAATTCTGGCCAGGGAGAAAAGGGGGGTGGGAGCGTGACCACGCACCCCGGCGTTTTCCTGACCGAGCTGCGCCTGACCCGGCTGAATGGCCGATGGCGGCGGCTGACCTCGGACCTGATTTATACGACCTACCAGACCCCGGAGCCGGAGACCCTGGTCATTCCAGGGGGCCCTCCCCTGCATGGGTTCATTTATGATGGAGCAAGCGTTCCCCGGATCCCCCTGGCTTGGCTTCTATGTGGAGACACGGGGGAATACGGGGCGGCGGTACATGATTTCGTCGTGCGGGAGGGCTGGCCATGGGGACTGTCGGCCCGGGTCTTTCGGGAGGCCCTTTATGCGGCCCCGTACCCGGAACCGAAGTGGCGGGTCGAAATCATGTATGCGGCAGTCGTGGCAAGGGGGATACTCCCCTATAAGGCCATGCCCGGGGTGCTGGATCCGAGGTAAGGAGTCATATTGTAGCCCTCCAGTCTTTCCTCACTGTCATGCCACAGCCGCTTGCTGATAAAGGTACTTCTGGAACCCGGCAAAGGCTTTGTTGATCTCTTCGGGCCGCCCGCCGAGGTCGGCCACCGCATCCGCCAGGGAGTTGTGGTACTTGAGCATGAGCAGCGGGGTGAGCTTTTCCTGGTCAAGTTCCTCCACTCCGACGGTGATGTAATGCTGGAGCACGAAGTCGAGGAACGCCTGTTGCTTGGCACTGAATCGGGTATTGATGTGAATCCGCGCGTTCGCCGCCCGGACTTCGCGGGTGAGCGGCGGCAGGGCGTAGGCGACATGGGCCAGCACGTCAAAGAGGTCGCTCTTCTCGGCATCGATGATCTTCTGCATTTCGGCCAGTTGGTCATGGCCGAAGCCCTTGTCGGCCAACCCCTGTAAGAGTTTCTTGCGCGTGTCCGGCGCGCTCCAGATGGCCCGGAGTTCATCCTCGTCCTTGAAAAACTCCGGCAGTTTTCCGAAGAGCATTTCCATGAACTGCTGGGCCGACATGGGCGTGCCGTCGGGATGCCAGAAGCTGGTCATCATCATGTGCTGGATGGTCCGCTCCTTGCCATCGGAGAGCTTCACCTTGATCCGGCGACGCGGGGGCGGCTTCTCGCATACGCAAGGCCGTTGGCCGCACTTCGGGCAGGGCTCCGGCGGGCAGACACATGGAATCTGGCCGCAGACCGGGCACGGCTCAGGCGGCTTCTTCTCACACACACAGGGCTGGCAACCGCACTTCGGGCAGGGTTCCGGCTCAATGGGCTCTCCGTCCCACTCCGGTTCGCTGAAATGGTGGTACGCCTTCACAAAGTCGTAGATGGTGAAGTAGTCCTTGCCGTCGTAGAGCCGGGTGCCGCGCCCGATGATCTGCTTGAACTCGATGATCCGGTTGATCGGCCGCATCAGGACGATGTTGCGGATGTTCCGGGCGTCCACCCCTGTCGAGAGCTTCTGCGAGGTGGTCAGGATGGTCGGGATCGTTTTCTCGTTGTCCTGGAAATCGCGCAAATACTGCTCGCCCAGCTCGCCTTCGTCCGCCGTCACCCGCTGGCAGTAGTTCGGATCCCGGCTCGTCTTCATCTGGTTGATCAGGTCTCGCACGGCCAGGGCATGGGCCTGGCTCGCGCAGAACACCAGCGTCTTCTCGCTCTGGTCAATCTGCTCCATGAAGAGCCGGACCCGGTATTCCTCGCGTTTCTTGATCTCGATGATGTGGTTGAAGTCCGTCTCCTCGTACCGCTTGCCCTCTTCGATCTCGCCCTCCAGCACCGTGTCGTCCGGCGTGTACACATAGTCGTCGAGCGTGGTCTGGATCTGCTTCACCCGGAAGGGCGTCAGGAAGCCGTCGTTGATCCCGTCCTTGAGCGAATAGACATAGACCGGCTCGCCGAAATAGCGGTAGGTGTCCACGTTCTCGTCGCGCTTGGGCGTGGCCGTCAGGCCGAGCTGCACCGCCGGCTCGAAGTAGTCCAGGATGCCGCGCCAGGTGCTCTCGTCGTTCGCGCCGCCGCGGTGGCACTCGTCAATGACGATGAAATCGAAAAAGTCCGGCGGATACTCGCCGAAGTAGGGTGACGGTTGCCCATCTTTCGGCGGGCCACTCATGAAGGTTTGGAAGATGGTGAAGAACAGGCTGCCGTTCTTCGGCACTTTTCCTTTCTTCTTGATGTCATCCGGCGAGATGCGGACGAGCGCGTCTTCTGGAAACGCGGAGAACGCATTGAAAGCCTGATTCGCCAGAATGTTCCGGTCGGCGAGGAACAGGATGCGGGGGCGGCGGGTGGCTTCTCGGCTCAGGTTCCAGCGGGCGTGAAAGAGTTTCCACGCGATCTGAAACGCGATGAAGGTCTTTCCCGTGCCGGTGGCCAGCGTCAGCAGGATGCGCTGTTTGTCCTCCGCGATGGCCTGCATCACGCGCTCGATGGCGATGTCCTGATAATACCGCCCCGGATGCGAGCCGCCTTTGTCCTCGTAAGGCACAACGGCGAACCGGTCGCGCCACGCGTTCGCCTCGGCGAAGGTCAGATCCCAGAGTTCCTGCGGTGTCGGGTAGGCGGCGATTTCGCTTTCCTTACCGGTCTGCATGTCGATGGCGTAGATGCCGTGCCCGTTGGTGGCGTAGGTGTGGCGGATGGCCAGCTTGCCTGCATAATTCTTGGCCTGCGCCACGCCCTCGGTCAGTGCCTCGCCTTCCGCCTTGGCCTCCACCACGCCGAGCT
>RZZR01000180.1 GCA_009929795.1 Deltaproteobacteria bacterium
GAGTCTGGACATCCCCCGCGACCGTTTGGTGGTCGTCTGCGGGCCGTCGGGCTCGGGAAAGTCCACCCTGGCCTTTGACATCGTCTACGCCGAAGGCCAGCGGCGCTATGTCGAGTCCCTGTCAGCCTACGCCCGTCAATTTTTGCCTCAGATGGACAAACCCGAGGTGGATAAAATCGAAGGATTGTCTCCGGCCATCTCATTGGAACAGCAGTCCTCGGGCCGCAACCCGCGCTCCACCGTGGGCACGGTGACCGAAATCTACGATTTTCTGCGCGTCTTCTTCGCCCGTCTAGGAACGCCCCATTGCCCGGGCTGCGACCAGCCCATCCAAGCCCAGGCCCCGGATCAGATCATCGAATCCATCCTGCGTTTGGCCCCGGACAACAAATTCCTGGTCCTGGCCCCCCTGGTGGACCACCAGAAAGGGGCCCACGCCGACCTCTTCCGCAAACTGCGCTCCCAGGGTTTCGTCCGGGTCCTCATCAACGGCGAAGCCCATGAACTGGAAAACCCGCCCACCCTGGACAAAAACAAAAAGCACGTCATCGATCTGGTCGTCGACCGCTTGGTCATGAAGGAGGACATCCGCAAGCGTCTGGCCGATTCCGTGGAACTGGCCCTGGCCCACGGCCGGGGTCGATTGAAGCTGGCCGTGGTGGGTGGAGACACTCTCCTCTACAGCACCGAGGCCGTCTGCCCCCGTTGCGACCTGAGCCTGCCCCGGCCCAGCCCGCAGCTCTTCTCCTTCAACAGCCCCCAGGGGGCCTGCCCGCGCTGTGCGGGCCTGGGCACCACCGAGTACTACGAGCCCGATCTTTTGGCCCCCAACCGCGGCCTGTCCCTGCGTCAGGGGGCCATCATCCCCTGGAAGCGGCCCAGGGCCCTCGAGCCACAGATCCCCGGTCTGGAACATCTCGGCCAAAAGCACGGATTCACCCTGGACACGCCCCTGACCCGGTTCTCGCCGGAGGCCTCCCAGGCCTTGTTCCACGGCGACTCCGAGGCCCATTGGCCGGGCATCGTCCCCCTGCTGAACGACTCCTGGCAGTACGGCGACGTCTGGCGCGACGAAATGGCCCGCTTTCGGCAGACCACTCTCTGCCCCGAATGCCAGGGGGCCCGCCTACGGCCCGAGGCCCTGGCCGTGCGCGTGCATGATCTAAACATTTTTCAGCTCTGCTCCCTGCCCGTGGACCGGGCTCTTGACTGGCTGCGCTCGCAAAGCTTCGACGGCTTCCAAAATCGCATTGCCGAGCCTCTGGTCAAGGAACTTGGCCACCGCCTGAACTTCCTGGTCCAGGTCGGCCTGGACTACCTGAACCTGGCCCGGACCATGTCCACCCTGTCCGGGGGCGAGGCCCAGCGCATCCGCCTGGCCGGTCAGCTCGGTTCTGGTCTGGTCGGCGTGACCTATGTCCTGGACGAACCGAGCATCGGCCTCCATCCCCGCGACAACGATCGACTCATCAATACCCTGCGAGACCTCCAGGGCCGGGGCAACACCGTCCTCGTGGTCGAGCACGACGAAAACACCATCCTCTCGGCCGATCAGGTCATCGAACTCGGCCCGGGCTCGGGCTATCTGGGCGGGGAGATCGTCTATCAGGGCGACGTGCCCGGGCTCTTGGCCAGCCCCGACTCCCTGACCGGCCGGTATCTCCGCGGGGATCTGGTCATCCCCGTACCCGAAACGAGACGACGGCCCTCCGGGTTTATCCGGCTGCGAGGGGTGCGTACCAACAACCTGAAGAACCTGGACTGCGACCTGCCCCTGGGGTGTCTGGTCTGCGTCACCGGGGTTTCGGGCTCGGGCAAGAGCTCCCTGGTCGTGGATACCCTCTACAAGCATTTGGCTCTGCGCCAGGGTCTCAAGGTGGACCAGCCAGGAGTCATCGCCGGGCTGGAAGGGGCCGAGGAGGTCGAACGTATCATTTCCATCGACCAGACCCCTATCGGCCGCACCCCGCGCTCCAACCCGGCCACCTACACCAAGGTCTTCGACGAAATCCGAAACATCTTCGCCCAGACCCGGGACGCCCGCAAACGCGGCTACACCCCGGGCCGTTTCAGCTTCAACTTGAAAGGCGGCCGCTGCGAGGCCTGTCAGGGCGACGGTCAGCTCCGGGTGGAGATGCACTTTCTGCCCGATGTCTTTGTCACCTGCGAGGTCTGCGGTGGGCAACGGTACAATCGGGAAACCCTAGACGTGACCTATCAGGGCAAAAACATCGCCGAGGTCCTGGACATGACCGTACGCCAAGCCAGAGCATTCTTTTCCAACTATCCGGTTCTGGACCGGAGGCTGACTGTTCTGGAGGAGGTCGGCCTGGAGTACATCCGCCTGGGACAGCCGGCCACGACCTTGTCCGGCGGCGAGGCCCAGCGGATCAAGATTTCCCGCGAGCTGGGGAAACGCGGCCTGCCCAAGACCCTCTACATCCTGGACGAACCCACCACCGGCCTGCACATGCACGAGGTGGGCAAACTCATCCATGTCCTGCACCGTCTGGTGGATAGAGGTGCCACGGTGGTGGTCATTGAGCACAACCCGGACGTTATCCGCTCGGCCGACTACGTGCTGGATCTCGGTCCCGGCGGAGGAGAGAACGGAGGCCGCATCGTTGCCCAGGGCACGCCCGAGGAGATCGTGGCCGACCCGGCCTCGGTGACGGGGCGGTTTCTGATCCGACAATAATGGTGTGAACGCGGCAAACCCAAACCGAACGAACCAATCGGCCAAAATGCCGGGCCTCCATGGGGCGAGGGACTGTTCCCCGTCGCGCTTGCATGTTCGCCATCGGCCTACAAAGGCCTTGGAGTTGGCAGGTTCATCATATATGCTGTCGCCGGACGGACCCAAGCATGACAGTCGCATCCGAGCAAGAATTCCTCGACCTTTTGGACCGCTTCTTCCCGAATGCGGGGCCGGGCCTCGTCCGCGGCCGGGGGGACGACGCCGCCGTGATCGACGGCTTTGAAAGGCTCTGTCTGACTACCGATCTTTTCGTCGAGGACGTTCATTTTCGCCGACGATACTTCACTCCCCGCGATATCGGCCACAAGGCCCTGGCCGTAAACCTGAGCGATCTGGCCGCTATGGGGGCCCGACCCATGGGCTTTACCCTCTGCCTGACCGTGCCTCCGGGATCACCGGATAAATCGTGGTGGGAGGAACTCTTCGCCGGAATGGCCGATCTGGCTGCCAGGCACGGTGTTCTTCTGGTCGGAGGCGACCTGTCCAGAGGCCCGAGCCTGTCCCTGGCCGTGACTGCCTGGGGTCCATCGGCCAGGCCTCTGTGTCGGGCCCAGGCCCGGACCGGAGATCTGGTCTTTCTCGTCGATTCCATCGGCTTGGCCCGGACCGGGCTGACCGTTCTGGAACGGGGCATGAATCCGGCAGACTGGCCCACATCCGTTGCCGCCCATCTGCGACCCCGTCCCCTGGTGGCCGAAGGCTTGGCCCTGCGCATCCATGAAGACGGCATCGCCCGCAAGCAACCCCATCCCGATCCGAAAAAACTGGTCCCCGACCTGCTCCAGGATACGGAAATCTACATGCTGGATCTCGGCACCCTGGTGGCTGGAACCAAGTATCGCGGCGATTTTGAAAAAAGGCTCAAGGAAGTGGTGGCAGCCATCGAGAAGAAAGAGAAAGCCATTTTGTTCATCGACGAGATGCACACCATCATCGGGGCCGGGGCCACCAGCGGCGGCTCGATGGATGCCTCCAATCTGCTCAAGCCCGCCCTGCAGTCGGGAACGATCCGCTGCATCGGTTCCACCACCTATGAGGAGTATAAAAATCACATCGAGAAGGACCGTGCCCTGTCGCGCCGTTTTCAGAAGATCGATATCGAGGAACCCTCAGTGGACGATACCTGCCGCATTCTCCGGGGACTTCAACCCAAATATGAGGAATATCACCAGATTCGCTATGCAAAAACCGCTATCGACGCCACCGCCGAACTGGCCCATCGCTACATCAACGACCGCTTTCTCCCGGACAAGGCGATCGATGTCATGGATGAGGTGGGGGCTTTTTTCCGCCTGAACGGCAAGACCGGGCGGACAGTCGGGGTGCGGGATGTCGAGCAGATCGTCTCCAAGATCGCCCGGGTTCCGGTCAACAGCAAGACCGGCAACGATCTCGACGCCCTACTGCACCTGGACGGACAGCTCAAGTCGGTCATCTTTGGGCAGGATCAGGCCATTGAGGCCCTGGTCAAGGCGGTCAAGCGCTCCCGGGCCGGTTTAAGCAATCCCCAGGCCCCCACAGGTTCCTTCCTCTTTGCCGGGCCGACCGGGGTGGGCAAGACCGAGGTGGCACGTCAGCTGGCCGCTTCCCTGTCCGTGCATTTCGAACGCTTCGACATGAGCGAGTATATGGA
>RZZR01000181.1 GCA_009929795.1 Deltaproteobacteria bacterium
TTTCGACCGTGAGAAAAACTCGGCCGTGAGTCCGGCCAGCCCGAAGACAATGGGCACGGCCCAGAAGAAACTCAACCGGACGAGTTCCGTTTCGCTTCGTCTGTCGAACTCGAAATAGTAGAGGGTGATAAAGTCGACGATGCCGATGGCCAAGGCCAGGATGTAGAGCAGGCGGAGCACGATCTCCTCCTTGCGAAAAAAAAGCCGGCCCCCTGCGGAGGCCGGCCCCTTGGTTCCTCGAATTCACTGTAACAGTCGGCCGTCCTCCATGGTCAGGATGCGGCCGGCGTATTGGGCATAGGACTGTTCATGGGTGACCATGAGGATGGTCATACCCTCGTCGTGCAGTCCCGACAAGAGTTCCATGACTTCCTGGCCCGTCGCCCGGTCCAGGCTGCCCGTGGGTTCGTCCGCGAACAGGACTCTGGCCGACTTGACCAGGGCCCGGGCAATAGCCACCCGCTGCTGCTCTCCGCCGGAAAGGGATCCGGGAAGTTTCTTCTCCTTGCCCCGCAGTCCCACCCGGTCCAGGCAGTCCACGGCCCGGTCCACAATCTCGGCCGGCACTCCTCCAACTCCCTGCATGAAGGGCAGGACCACGTTCTCCAAGGCCGTGAGATAGGGCATCAGGTAGTGGAACTGAAACACCACGGCGAAATCATTCCTCCGCAGCCCCCGCAACTCCTTTTCATCCAAGGACCAGAGTTCCCGGCCCTGGTACAATACCCGGCCCTCGTCGGGCCTGAGCAGGGAGGACAGAACATTGAGGAGCGTACTTTTGCCTGAGCCGGACCGGCCGACCAGAACTGCGAACTCGCCCTCGGCCAGCTCCAGGCTGCAGGAATGCAGGACCGACGTCTCGACGCCCTCGGCCATGTATCGCTTGGTAATATTTTCGGCTGTGATCATATTGGACTCCTTATAGGCTGATCAATGCCTGGGATGGTTCGATTTTCGAGGCCTTCCAGGATGGAAAGGCCGCCGCGGCTATGGTCAGAAGACAGACCAGGGCGCAGACCAACAATCCCTGTGCCGGATCAAAATGGAATTTCCCGGCCCGGATGATGTCCAGGGCCCGGCCCACGTGCAGGCTGACCGCATGGCCGGCCGCATAGCCGATCACCCCGGCAACCATGCCCGTCAGCAAGGCCTCCAGACAGAAGATGAAAAAGACCTGGCCGCCGGAAAAGCCCAGCGAGCGCAGAATTCCGATTTCACGCCGGCGTTCGTTGACCGCCGAGAGCATTGTCGCCCCGATCATGGCGCAGGCGCTGATCAGGATGATGGCGCACACGGCCAGAACCAGAGTCCGGACAAAGTCCAGATAGCCCATTCGCTGCTCGACAACGCTTCGCAGGGCCCTGACTTCCAGATTCGGCAAAGCCGCCCCGATCTGGTCGACGATCTCGCCGATAGGACACCCCGCGCACAACGCGGCCACTTCCACGAAGTTGATTCGGCCAGGGGTTCCGGCCAACTCCTGGACCGTGTCCAATGACGAGAACAGAACCCTGTCCTCGTCTCCGCCCGTGGGCTCCAGGATTCCGGCCACAGTGAATTCCCGGCCGTCGATGTCCATCATTTTTCCGGGAGCGAGGCCCAAGGATGTCGCTGCCGTGGCCCCGACCAGAACCTCCCGGGCCGCACCCGGGACCCGTCCCTGCACCACCCAGTACTGTTTGATCGAGAGTTCCTGCTCCCAGTCCACTCCCACCAGTACGGCCCGACCGGATTCGGTCCGGGCCAGATGAACGATCTTCGGGGCTACGGCGCTCAGACGCCGGGCATGCTCGATGCCCTTCAGAGCCCTCAAGGTCGGCTCGGCCTCCAGCAGGCTGACATCATAGGTCAGACTGCCCACGTTCAAACCCCCGTAGCTGACCTCCAGGGTTTCGGTTCTGGGGGTGACCAGGATGTTGGCCCCGTAGGCGATGAGTTTCTTTTCCAGACCGTCCTCTATGGCCCCCGAGACTTTGACCAGGGCCACGGTGGAGGTAACCCCCAGAGTGAAGACCAGCGTCAACAGGATGAGGCGGGCCGGTTTGCGCATGGCGTTGCGCGCCGGAATGGTCATGATGTTCATACGCCCTCCGGAAAAAATCGGGCCCCGGCCTCGATGTCGGAAATTTCGATGACCAGATGGTCGCCCTGGACTGTACGCTCCAGGGGCGCGGGGTTGCAGCCCCCGCTGACCACGTTGATGCGACGGGAATCGAAGCGCATCCCGCAATTGACGCAGACCATGACTCCGCCGTCCTGGCGATAGCCCTTGCCGGCCCGGTAACAGACGTCGCAGGCGTCAAAGGCCGCCCGAACGATGCCATCGGAACTCTTGAGGACAAAGAACCTGATCCTGCTCTTGCCGTGGGTGTAGGTATAGAATCGGGCCTGACCGTCGTCGAAATCCTTCAAGGCCAGCCTAACCTGGCCGTCCACCGGCTCCACCTTCTTAAATTTTCCGAACAGACTGAAAGCCTGGGACGAATCCAGGGGAGCCAGAACAAGGGCCATGAACGAAGCCATGACCACACATGCGATGCGAATGTTCATTGCCATCTCCTTGTCGGCCATCAGGCGAGCCTGCCTGAAAAGCCGGATGTCTTGAATGCAAAGGAAGAGAAACGGAACCTGTCCGTTTCGGGAAAAAGCTGCCCAGGCCTTCAGACGAAGGCTTTGGGCCTGAAGATGGCGGGTATCAAATGCGAAAGATGCAGGTCAGGAGATGGATCGGCGGGGATGATTCCCTGGGAAGAAAACCGGCCGGACCGAAACGGGAAGGAAGAGAGGCACCGATGAAGGTCGGGGTCGGGACATGGCCTGAAAGCAACGCCGGCGGAACCGGACCTCCGGCTTCCAAGCTCCGGGCGGGCAGGGCCTCCTGCACGTCCCGCTGTCCGGCCTGCTCCAGGGCGCATCGGCAGTCGTCATCGCACCGGGCCGTTGCCGGCATGGCCCCGGCACAGCAGGACATGGTCGGCTGAACGGCATGGCCGGCCGCAGATTTTGCCTCGTCCCGGGCCGACTCGCAGACCCGACACTCCAGGCATTGACATCCGCCCACGGATGCCCACAGACCCGCGACATCCGCGAGGACCATGAAAAGGGCAAAGAAAAGTACAAGGACTCTTCTTCCCTTAAACATGCCTCTGTGGAGACCGATGGGACCTGAACCTCGATGCGACATGGCTGGACAAATAAGGCAGGTTCAAGCCCCGGTCAATATCCGGAATTCGTGCCCTGGCCGTTGTCGCGCTCGCAATGGACCGGCCGCCGGACTCCATCCAAAGACCATTGAAGCAAAACTGCGCCGGATTCGCCGGTAACGTAGACGGGACACTTGAATTTCCGACAGGCCTCGACCACCTCTGCCGCCGGAAACCCGTACCGATTCTCAAAGCCGGCCGCAGCCACGGCCACCTGTGGGTCGACTCGGGCCAAAAAGGCCGAATCCAGACTGCCTCTGCTTCCGTGATGAGGCAGGATGAGGGCCTCGGCTTGAAGCCTTGCCTCTCTGGCCAGAAGGGAGGCGATACCGGGCCCCTGCACATCCCCGGGAATGAGGACCAGCCCCTGATCCTCCCATCCGAAACGCAGGACCAGGGAGAAATCATTGCTCGAAAATCCTTGGTCTCCTGGCCCGGGATGCAGGCACTCCAGCCAGAATCCACCGCCGAGATCCAGCCTCGATCCGGCCGCCCAGATCATGACCGGGGTTCCGGCCCCTTTCAGCAATTCGTCCAAGCGTTCTCCGTCTTCCCCTTTCGGCCTTCGGCCGTTGAAGGCAAAGGCCTTGACCCGGCACCGTTCCAGAACATGATACAGCCCCCGAACATGATCGGCATCGCCGTGGGTCAGGATCGCGAGATCCACCACCGGACTCCGGCCATGGGTCAGGGTCGGGACCACCGCCCATTTGCCGACATCAAAGGACCGCTGCCAGGACCCGCCGCCATCGACCAAAATACGCCGACCATCGGGCAGATCGATGAGCACGGCTTGGCTCATGCCCGTATCCAGAACCAGAACCTGCGCCCTGTCTTGGGCCCTGTGCCAGGAACCGGCCAAAGGCGGAACAACGATCATGGCCAGACAACCCAAGAGCCAGACCGGAAACACCACTCGGCGGATCGGCCCATGCCAGACTTCGCTCCCGGCCGCCAGGGCCAGGGCCGTCAACACCCCCCAATACCCGAGCATCTCCGGCCACAGGGGACGGCGGCAGGCCTGCACGGCCAGCCATCCCTGGGAGTCCAGCCAGTCGAGGGACCAGGCAAAACCGTCCAGAACCACCGCCGAGGCCTGGATCAGAAT
>RZZR01000182.1 GCA_009929795.1 Deltaproteobacteria bacterium
GTTGAGCGCCAGCGTGCCGTACTGGGTGCGGTGGGCCTCGTCGGTGATGACGATGAGGTCGTCGCGTCGGGAGTAGGCCTCACCTTCGCCCACGGTCTGATTGAATTTCTGGATCAGCGAAAAGACATGCGACTTGTGCTGGGCCAGCAATCGGGACAGGTGCTCGCCGCTCGACGCCCGGCAGGGATCACGATCGTTGTCCACCACGCCGCATCCGGCAAAGGTCTTGTAGATCTGCGTGTCCAGGTCGTCGCGGTCGGTGAGGATCAGAAAGGTGAAGTTGCCGCCCAGCTTGCGATGGACCTTGCGGGTGAACATGACCATGGAATAGCTCTTGCCGGAGCCTTGGGTATGCCAGAAGACCCCCAGCTTGCCGTCCCGGTTCTTACGTTCACGAACGGCCTCGATGGCTCTGTTGACGCCGAGGAACTGGTGGTTGCGGGCCAGGATTTTTCGAGGGTTTCCGGCCGAGTCGTCGAAAACGATAAAGTTCTCCACCAGGTCGAGGAAATTGGCTTTCGCGCACACCCCCTTGAGCAGCGTCTCCATGGCCACGACACCCGGCTGATTCTCGGCCAGTCGTTTCCACTCGTGGAAATGTTCGAACCGGCTGGTGAGCGAGCCGAGTTTGGCATCCACCCCATTGGCCAAGACCACAAGGGCATTGTGGTGGAATAGGTGGGGGACGGTGTCCTTGTAATCCAGAAAATTCTGCTCGTAGGCGGCGCGAATGTCCTTGTTGACGTTTTTGAGCTCCATGAACAACAGCGGCAGGCCGTTGACGAAGCCGACAATGTCCGCCCGGCGGCGGTACAGGTCACCGCGCACCCACAGCTCCCGTACGCAGAGGAAATGATTGTTCTCGGGAACATCGAAGTCGAACACCCTCAGCCGCTGGCGGACCCGTTCGCCCTTGGCGTTGCGAAAGGTGACCTGCACCCCGTCTTTGATCAGCTCGAATTTCTCGCGGTTGGTGGCGGTCAGGGTCTGCGAGGCGGAAACCGTGACGATCTGGCGGACGGCATCGTCATAGGCCGCAGACGGCAGCCCGGGATTCAGCGCTTCGATCTTTGCCCGCAGGGTGCGGGTCAACACCACCTCACGGTCCGATTTCCGGCCCAGCAGGCTATCCGGCCCGAAATCCTCGGTGTTGTAGGCGACCACCGACGCCCAGCCGAGCGCCTGCGCCAGATACTCGGCAGTGGTTTGCTGAACGAGGGTGTCTTCGGTGTAGGGAGCGGGGGTCATTCAATGACCTCCCAGTGACCGGTTTTTTTGGAGCCGATCCGCCGGATTCGGTTTTGCTGCTTAAGCTTCTGAATGTTGCGCTTCACCGTCGCCTCACTCACTTCAAGTCGCTCCGCCAATGCCGCATAGCCTGCTGACGGTTCAGTACGCAGTGCATTTAAAAGGTCATTTATCGGGTCAGGATGACCGGATAAACCAGAGGCTTGACCTGTTAACGCGCCTTTATCCACCAAATCCAGCTCTTCCACCGCTTTCCGGTGAACCGTGGCAGTGAACAGACAGCCGTCGTGGTCATCGGCAAAGTCGATGGCCGGCCACTTCTCCAGAGCTCGTTTGATGCCCGAGCCCAGGCCGTGATAGGGCAACAGCCCCTTGGCCACATAGGAAACCAGAATCGGGTTGCGGATGTTGGAGTTCCCGGCCCGGATCTTCTCCACCGTCAGGTTGTTGGGCAGGTGGCCGGGGCTGATGATCTCGATGCGGTTATCGAAGATAAACAGGCGGATCGGGGCGCTGACCAGATAATCGCGGTGTGCCAGGGCATTGACCAGCAGTTCCTCGAACACCGCCTCCGGGATCTCCGGCAGTCCTGGCGCGTTCACCCCGCGTCCGGCCTGCACCTTGTGCAGGTTGCGCATGACAAAGGCCAGCGCCCCCTCGAAAATTTTCGGCAGGGGTCCGGAAAAATCCTCGGTGTCGAGGTAGTCGGTGGCGTGGATCTTGTTGCCGGGGTAGCGGATCGCCTTGACCACGAACTGTGGCACGATCCACTCCGGCTGCTCGGCGAACAGCAGCACCCCGGCCAGATTCAACCTGCCGTTGTCGGTGGCCAGGTTCATGTTCTGCAACAGCCGGGTCAGCTCTGAAGGGGAATCGGGATACTCCTGCTTGTAGACATCCCGCAAAAAATCGCGGAAGCGCAGCTTGTCCAGCTTGTCGATCCCTGCCTTGGTGGGCAGCTCGTCGGCGTGGAACTGGTTGGTCAACTGGAACAGGCGGCGCAGCTCCTCCTTGGAGTTCACCCGCCGCTTGTCGGCCCCGGCCTTGAGCCATATCACCCCATTCTTGTCGAAATAGGGCTTGTCGATCCCCTTGGGCACGGTCAGCACGATGACGATGCGGCCGTTTTTAAGGGCCACGTTCTCGGTTTGCACGGCCAGCGGGCTGCGCACCAGGTGGCTGGCGGCATTGCTGGTAATCTGATTGATGCGGGCCACATCCTGCCCGGAAAGCCCCGGCGTCGAACCGTCGTCGGCCACGCCGATAAAAATGGTGCCGCCATTGGTGTTGGCAAAGGCCGCTATCTCCGAGGCCAGGGAGTCGGCGTTTTTCACATCTGCCTTGAACTGACGGGTGGAGTCTTCGCCGAGGGCGATTTGGGCGAGGAGATCGGTTCGTTTCATATCATCCAGGCCTCCAGGCCATATTCGGCAATCGGTTCCCGGATTTCGTTGGGGCACGGCGCGCCGTGCCCGTACAATTTATCCATTTCCCATTGTGCGGGATTGTTATGGATATATTCCCGAATGCGATTCAATTCCGGTTCATTGCGGACGATGTGTTCCCAATAATTTCGTTGCCATAATTTCATGCCGGGGGTTTGTCGCAATTCGTTGATGTGTTTGGTGACGGCGGATTTGAATGATCGTATGATCGTTGGAACCGAACCGACAATTGGTTGTCCGAATCGTTCCATCGTAGGGGCACGGCGCGCCGTGCCCCTACAGGCGGTGACAACCACAATCCCATGAAAATGATTGGGCATCACCACCCATTCGTCCAATTCGATTTCGTCGCGGATTTCGGCGGTTTTCAACCATTCATCGGCAACCATCCGACCCGCATCGTTCAATCGCATTTCGCCGTTTTCGATTTCCCCGAACAGGCATTCCCGGTTCTGGGTGCAGATGGTGACGAAATAGGCCCCGGCCTGGGAATAATCGTACCCCTGTAGTCGGATGGACCGGCGGTTGCGTTGGGGCGCGGGTTGGGGCACGGCGCGCCGTGCCCGTACACAGCTGGGATCGTGGCTCATACCGCCACCTCGCCGTTCATCAGTTTGGGCAGGAGGAGGTCGCGGGCTTTGACGAGATTCGCGTTGGATCGCATCAGACACCGAACTTGCCGAATGGTATCGTATGCAATCTCCCCAAACTGCTCCATTAGTGTTTTGCTGGGAATGATTATGTCCATTTCGCGAAACCGGCCTTTGCTGATCTCGGGATAAGTCGTGCCCTTGGCATTGCTGCGAATCTCATTGACCCGGCTGAGCAGGTTAAACAATAAGTACATCCGCGATTGGTTGTCGTGTGGAACGATGTTGATGAAGCCTTGGTTTGTGCAAACCTCATGATCCATCAGAGCAAAAAAACCGACGGATGCACGGCTCGTCATGAGAATTGTTTCAGCCGGGACCATCTTGGCTGAAGACTCTCGCAAGCCCTTTTCTGTAATCTTGCGCTCTGATTTCAGCAATATGAGACTGTTGTTATTCGTAATATCCGATGGGACGACCCAGGTAATATCGCCGTCCCAGTACTCTGAAACTCTGGTTGAGGGAGTGCCGCCTCCTATCGTTTCGCAAACTTCGGCGATCTTTTTCTTCTCCCACCCCTCCGGCACGCCGTCGATAATTTGGGAGTGTTCGTGGCCGGGGAAGCGAAGGTGGACGAACCATTCCTTGTAGAGCAGCCGTGCCGCCTGCTCCAGCAAGGAAATCCGCCGCCGGTTGTTCTCGATCAGGTCGTCGTAGGCACGAAGTTTCGAGACGACTGCATCCTGTTTGGTAATTGGCGGACAGACAACTTCGATAGTTTTCAGTACGGAACCTCGAATCCCCTTAACGTTTGTCCCGGTGACAATTGCCCTAATGCGCCCTCTGCCTTGAGGCGATTTTAGCCAGTAATAGATAAATCGCGGCCTAATTTTCGATTGGTCTACCCTCACACGGATAATGGATGACTCAAACGTCGTCGGTTCATCCACACCCTCAACGACACTACACTTGCCTGCTCCTGAC
>RZZR01000183.1 GCA_009929795.1 Deltaproteobacteria bacterium
CTCCAAGCTCGGCGATTTCCGGGAGATCAAGGAACACCGGCCCTAACCGCCCCCCCTTCCCCCGCCCTTCCCGCCGCCCCAGATCCGAAACTATTTGGGGGCGGATTCGATTTTTCCCGCTCTTGACCAGGCCTGAACATTTGGCTATTTGGCCATACGTTCAAACAAGGAGAGCCGATGACCGACCGTGAAAAACGACTGTACACCGAAAAGGCTAAAATTTTCAAAGCCTTGGGACATCCAACCCGACTATGGATCACTGAGAAGCTGGCCCACGGTGAATGTTGCGTCTGCGAATTCGTCGATGCCGTTGACGTGGATTTCTCCACCATCTCCAAGCATCTATCCGTTCTCAAGCAGGCCGGCATCGTCGAGGACGAGAAGCGGGGTAAACAGATTTTCTACCGTTTGAAGGTCCCCTGCCTGCTCAAGTTCATGCATTGCGTAGAGTCGGTCATCGAAGCCCAGGCCAGGGACCGTCTGAACATCCACTCCGAACTCATCCCCACTCTCGTCACCCCCTGAAAGGAGAACACATCCATGAATTGGAAAATCGAGTGGAAAGCCCTGACCCTGATGGTCGGATTTTTTCTGGCCTGCTTCTATCTGCCAGTCGGCACTGCCAGATTCGACAACGCCTTGCTCGAGGCCTTTCATCTCGTCAAATGGTACGCCCAGGAACATGTCCTGCTCTGCCTGATCCCGGCCTTTTTCATCGCCGGGGCCATTGCCGTGTTCGTCAGTCAGGCCTCGGTCATGAAATACCTGGGGGCCAAGGCCAACAAGATTCTGGCCTATGGCGTGGCCTCTGTCTCCGGCACCATACTGGCAGTGTGCTCCTGCACGGTGCTGCCCCTTTTTGCCGGCATCTACCGCATGGGCGCCGGCCTCGGCCCGGCCTGTGCCTTTCTCTACTCCGGCCCGGCCATCAACGTCCTGGCCATCGTGCTTACCGCCCGCATCCTCGGTCCGGAAATGGGCATCGCCCGGGCCGTTGGGGCCATTGTCTTCAGCGTGGTCATCGGCTTGGCCATGCACATCATTTTTCGACGAGAGGAATCGGAAAAGGCGGCCGCCCAGATGGTCATGCCCGAACAGGAAGTTCCAAGACCCCTGTGGCAGAACACCCTCTATTTCGTGGCCATGGTCGGCATCCTGGTCTTTGCCAACTGGGGACGGCCCCAGGAGAGCACCGGCCTCTGGGCCGCCATCTTCGAGGCCAAATGGATCCTGACCGCCATCTTTTCCGCCGGCCTGGGCCTGGCCCTGATCGTCTGGTTCGGAGTCAGGGCCTGGAAGGTCCTGACCACGGCCGCGGTGGTTGTCATCCTGGCCGTCCTCATTCCCGGCCAGCCGGTCATCGCCTTCACCGCCGGGGTCATCGGCCTGTCCGTGTTCACCAGCCTCGACTCCGGAGAGATGGGCGACTGGTTCTCGTCGTCCTGGGGATTTGCCAAGCAGATCCTGCCCCTGCTCCTCTTCGGCGTCCTGGTGGCCGGCCTCCTGCTGGGCCGTGTCGGCCAGGAGGGCCTCATTCCTTCGGAATGGGTGGCCCGAGCCGTGGGCGGAAACTCATTAGGGGCCAACTTCTTCGCCTCGTTCGCCGGGGCCTTCATGTATTTCGCCACCCTGACCGAGGTGCCCATTCTCCAGGGCCTCATCGGCAACGGCATGGGCAAGGGCCCGGCCCTGGCCCTGCTTCTGGCCGGTCCGGCCTTGAGCCTGCCCAACATGCTGGTCATCCGAAGTGTCATGGGCACGAAGAAGACCATTGTCTTTGTCTCTCTTGTCGTGATCATGGCCACCGTCAGCGGCGTTATCTACGGCGCCCTGTGGGGATAAACCAACAATCAATCGGAGGAATGATGAAAATCCAGATTCTGGGGACCGGATGCCCCAAATGCACAAAATTGGCCGAATCGGCCAAAACCGCCGCCGACCAGATGGGCCTCGACTATGAGCTCGAAAAGGTCACGGACCTGAACGCGATCATGGCCATGGGAGTCATGATGACCCCGGGGCTGGCCGTGGACGGCCAGGTCAAGCTTGTTGGCAAGGTTCCATCCGTCGAGGAATTGAAAAAACTGTTGGCCTGAAGGGAGGATACATGACCGATTCCACAGTCTGCGGATGCGCCTGCAGTGCCGCGCTCAAATTGATCTTTTCCTGTTCCGGCGGAGCCGATGTCGGCGAACTGTCCGACCGGGCCGCCCGAAAACTGACCTGCGACGGTAAAGGCAAGATGTTCTGTCTGGCCGGCATAGGGGGCCGGGTCAGTGGCATCGTCAAGTCCACCGAGGCCGCCTCGGCCATCCTGGCCATCGACGGCTGCCCCCTGGACTGCGCCCGCAAATGTCTTGAAGAAGCCGGATTCACCGGTTTCCTGCACCTCAACCTGTCCCAGATCGGTTTCGTCAAGGGCCAGAGTCCCATCGACGATGAAAATGTGGCCAAGGCTGCCCAGGCCGGGGCGGCCCTTTTAGAATCCGCTTGTGCGGTGAAATAACAAACAACAAAAAGGATATCGGGGGAGGAAAACATGAAATTCATCCAAGTGCTGGGGCCGGGATGCCCCAAATGCGCCAAAACCGAACAGATTGTCAGACAGGCCGTGGCCCAGTCAGGAGTCGAGGCCCATGTGGAAAAAGTCTCGGACCTGAACATGATCGCCGCCCTGGGGGTCTTCGTCACCCCGGGCGTGCTCGTTGACGGCCAGGTCAAGGTCTCCGGCCGGGTGCCCAAGGCCGAGGAGGTCGTCCAATGGTTGCAGTAAAAAACCTCCAGACCCTCCCGTCCCTGGTCGGCCTCGTTCTGGCCTTCTTCTGCCTTGCGGCCCTGCCGACCATGTCCAGGGCCGAAACCCCAGGCCGCGAGGCCCTCATCTCCGGAGACCCCCAGACCGTGCCCATTCCCGGCATGGTCACCATGGTCGACATCGGGGCCAAGGCCTGCATTCCCTGCAAGATGATGATCCCGGTCATCGAGAACTCGTCCATGAAGTACGAGGGACGGGCGGCCATTGTCTTCATCGACGTCTGGAAGCATCCCGGCGAAACGCCGAAATACGGAGTCCGGGCCATCCCGACCCAGATCTTCTACGACAAGGATGGCAAGGAGTTCAAACGCCACGAAGGCTATCTCGATCAAGCCTCACTAGACAAAATCATGGCCGAACTGGGCGTGAACTAGGGAGGCCCGCATGGATCAATTCTTCATCCTCGTGAACCAATGGCTCACCGGAGGAACGGCCCTGGCTCTGGCCGGGGCCTTCCTCTGGGGGCTTATCAGCATCATGTTCAGCCCCTGCCATCTGGCCTCCATCCCGCTCATCGTCGGTTACGTGGCCGGACAGGACAAGGTCCTCGAAGGTCGCATGGGGACCTACTATGCCGTGGCCTTCACTGTGGGGCTCTTTCTGACCATCGCCGCCATCGGGGCCGTCTGCGCCGTACTCGGCCGCATGCTGGGCGATGTCGGCCCCTACTGGACCATCGCCGTGGGCCTCATTCTCATCTGGGTGGCCCTGGACATGCTCGGCGTGGCCGTCTGCTCCATGTCCGGCGGGCTCATGTCCAAGATCAAGGTCCGGGGCCTGGTCGGGGCCTTTGTCCTCGGCCTGGCCTACGGCATCCTGTCCGGGTCGTGCTCGTTCGGCTTCATCGCCCCCATTTTGGCGGTCATCACCATCCAGGGCGAGGTGGCCTTCGGCATCCTGCTCATCGTCGTCTTTGCCGTCGGGCATTGCCTGCCCATCGCCGTGGCCGGCAGCTCAACGGCCCTGGTCAAGAGGCTCCTGTCCAACTCGTCCTGGCAGCGCGGCAACCTGATCTTCCGACGTTTTGCCGGCGTGGCCATCGGCTGCATGGGCCTCTATTTCATCGTCAGCCCATTTCTGCCCGCCGCTTAGGGCTAGGGAACGAACATGATTAAACGCATTCTCCTCCTCGCCCTCATTGTCGGCCTGAGTGGTCTTTGGGCCTGCGCTGGCCGCTCGACCACGGCCCAGGATCGGGACGCCGGGGTGCCCACGGCCGACGAGTATATTTCCGATTACGACGAACTCCAGACCCTGTTGAGCGGCGACAACGAAACCCGGATGCGACGGACCGCGGACGCCATCTTCCAGCTTGAACCGGGCCAGCCCTCCGCGCTGCGCCTGCGCTGTTTCGTGCTGGAGAGCTCCAACCGCGCGCCCGAAGCGCTGGATATTTGAATGACGGATTCA
>RZZR01000184.1 GCA_009929795.1 Deltaproteobacteria bacterium
GTGAAATACCTCTCCAGAATGTGGGGTAATCCGGCCGTTCCGCACATCAGGGCCAGAAGCAGAGACAGGGCCTCCACCGGGCCGATCAGGGCGAAACCAGGGGCGACAAAGGCCGAACCGTCGAATGCACCCACCCCTCCTGCGTCAAAGGCCGCGATGGAGGCCACGACCTGGCCATAGGTCAGGCCGTGAAGAACCCATGGGATGAATGCCAACAGGAACATGGAGCCGAAAAGAATCCAGAACTGAACCACCTGGGTGACCGTCGTGCCCTTCATGCCACCCACGGACACATAAAGCGTGATGGCCAGGGCCACGACCGCGATGGCCGTTCGGTAGTCCAGCCCCAGGACGAGGCCCAGGATCTTGCCTGCGGCCAGCATCTGCGGTGCCATATAAAAGAGGGAAATGGACAGCACTCCCGCCACTCCCAGGAGTCGGGCGGTTTTGGAGTGGAACCGGACGGACACAAAATCCGGCACCGTGTAGCGGCCGAATTTGCGCAGCGGCCCGGCCAGGAGGATCAACAGGGTCAGATATCCCACGAAAAAGCCGAGGGCGTAGACCATCCCGTCGAATCCCTCCAGAAAGGCGATTCCCGCCACCCCCAAAAAGGAGGCTGCCGAAAGATAGTCGCTGGAAATGGCCGAGGCATTGACCAGATGGCTGCCCCGCCGTCCAGGAAGATAATAATCGGCTGAAACCTTGTGGGCCCGGAAGATCCAGGTGCTGGCCACCGTGAAGGCCAGCATCAGGCCGACGATGGTCAGAATCGTGGCCGGATTCTGATAGATGGCCGCCATCATCTGTCATCCCCTTCCAGGTTCCGCTCCAGGGCCGCCGACCGCCGCGCGAACCAGGCATAGAGCCCCCACCCGACCGGGTACACGACCACGGCTGACAGCCAATACCGCAGGGGCAGCTCCTCCACCGGGCCAAAATTTCGGCCCCCGATATAGAAAAAAACGAACATCCCGGCCACCAGGCCGAGATATGGCAGGCCCATCCCAAGGGCCAGGCGAAGCTGGCGCTTTCGAAGCCGTTCCACCCGTTCAGCATTCATGTCCAATCCTCCGGATCATTGCAGGGATGAGTCACTCGCCGGCCTTTTCTTGGGAACTGCCGTAGAGGATGACCGGGATGGCAAACAGCAGATAAGGCAGAAAGACCATGCCCATGTGCAGGAGTCCGGGCCGGCCCTGGGGGGTGGGAACCCCGAACAATTCGCCATAACCGAAGAGGATCACGGCCAGACCGCCCAGAATCAAGGTGGCCTGTCCAGCCATGACCCAATGACGAGGCGTCCACCATGTTCGACCCCAGGCCAGCCCAAAGGCTCCGACCAGACAGAGACTGAAAGCAACCATGGTCGCCAAATCTCGCGCCACGGTCCAGAAATGCAGGGGATGAAGCAGCCTGACGCCGCTCACAAACGCCATGGCGGCGTAAAGTACGGCCAGCAGAACCACGTATCCTTTCATGGCGGCCTCCTTTTGTGATCTTGGAACGCGGGACAGGAATCGAGTCTACGCCCGCCAATGGCCTTGATGCAAGGCCGAACGGTCGCTTCGGCCATCAGCGGCGCATTTATGGACGTGCGCGGTCAAATTTGGCCCCCATGAGGCAAGACAGGGCCTGATTCAGACCGCTGGAAGCCATCTTTGCCATTCACCAAAAAAAGGGTGCGGCACCCACCGGGTCCATGTAGTGATTCATCCTGGCCGAAAGTCGCCAGACGGCCGGGAAAGGCAGTTTCCACAAACCAAGGAGGGACATCATGGACCACAAGGCAATGCGCATTGAGTACTGGAAAAAAAACGTCCGGCTCATGGCCGTACTCCTCACCATCTGGGCGGTCGTATCTTATGGCTGCGGCATCCTTTTCGTAGAGGTCCTGAACACGATCCGACTCGGCGGATTTCCCCTGGGATTCTGGTTCGCTCAACAGGGCTCCATCTATACCTTCGTCATTCTCATCTTCGTCTATGTTTATCTCATGGGCAAGATGGACCGCAAGTACGACGTGCACGAATGAGCATCGCCACCGCCGAGAATAAGGAGACACGATCATGTCGATAAAAATGTGGACCTACATCATGGTGGGGCTGACCTTCAGTATCTACCTGACCATAGCCTGGCTCTCCAGGGTCAAGGACACCAAGGGATTCTATGTGGCCGGGGGCGGGGTGCCGCCCATCGCCAACGGCCTGGCCACGGCCGCGGACTGGATGAGTGCCGCCTCCTTCATCTCCATGGCCGGACTCATTTCCTTCATGGGCTATTCCGGGGCCATCTACCTCATGGGCTGGACCGGAGGCTACGTGTTGCTGGCCCTCTTACTGGCCCCGTACCTGCGCAAATTCGGCAAGTTCACCGTGCCCGACTTCGTGGGTGATCGCTACTACTCCAACACGGCCCGGGTCGTGGCCCTGTGCTGCGCCATCTTCGCCTCCCTGACCTACGTGGCCGGGCAGATGCGCGGCGTGGGCATCGTCTTCAGCCGCTTTCTCGAAGTGGACGTGAACACCGGGGTCGTCATCGGCATGATCATCGTCTTCTTCTACGCCGGCTTGGGCGGCATGAAGGGCATCACCTGGACCCAGGTCGCCCAGTACTGCGTCCTGATCCTGGCCTTTCTCATCCCGGCCGTGGCCATTTCCCTGAAGATCACCGGCAACCCCATCCCCCAGCTGGGCTTCGGCGGCATGATCACCGAAGGCTCTGACGCCGGGCAATGGCTGCTCACCACCCTGGACGCCCTGAACAAGGATCTCGGATTCGCCGAATACACCCAGGCCTTCGGCCCAGGTTCCAAGTCCATGCTCGACGTGGCCTGCATCACCCTGGCCCTGATGGTCGGCACGGCCGGGCTGCCCCACGTCATCGTCCGCTTCTACACCGTGCCCACGGTCAAGGCCGCCCGGGTCTCGGCCGGCTACGCCCTGCTGTTCATCGCCATCCTGTACACCACCGCCCCGGCTGTGTCGGCCTTTGCCCGCTACAACATGATCAACAGCCTGAACAACGTGGCCTACGCCGAGGCCCCTACCTGGTTCACAAACTGGGAAAAGACGGCCCTCATCGCCTGGATGGACAAGAACAATGACGGCATCATCCAGTACAGGGCCGGCACGTCCATGATCGGCAAGCCAGCCCTGGCCGCCGGACAGACAGGCCCCGTCGGCCAGCCCGTCTACACCAACCAGCTGGCACCGGGAGCCAACGAACTCTATGTGGACAACGATATCATGGTCCTGGCCAACCCCGAAATCGCCAACCTGCCGGCCTGGGTCATCGCCCTGGTCGCGGCCGGCGGCCTGGCCGCGGCCCTGTCCACGGCCTCGGGCCTGCTCCTGGTCATCGCCTCCAGCATATCCCACGATCTCTACTACCGGATCATCAACCGCAAGGCCTCGGAGCAGCGTCGCCTGACCATCGGCCGGATCATGATCGGTGTGGCCGTCATTGTCGCCGGCTACTTCGGCATCAACCCGCCGGGCTTCGTGGCCCAGGTGGTGGCCCTGGCCTTTGGCCTGGCCGCATCCAGCTTCTTCCCCGTCCTGATCCTGGGAATCTTCACCACCCGGACCAACAGGGAGGGGGCCATCGCCGGCATGATCTGCGGCATTGGCTTCACCATGCTCTACATCGTCCAGACCAAGTTCATGGGCATGGGCAACTGGTTTCTGGGCATCAGCCCCGAGGGCATCGGCGTCGTCGGCATGCTCATCAACTTCCTGGTAACCGTGGCCGTATCGTCCTTCACCCCGCCGCCTCCGGCCGAGATCCAGGAACTGGTCGAAAGCGTGCGCACTCCCAGGGGCGCCGGCGCGGCCGTGGACCACTAGTCGCCAAATCCAAACCCGAAGATCTGACCCTCCCCTATCCTGCTCGACGTGGAGGGTCGGATCTCGAACAGGAGTCACCATGGGGGTCAAACAGAGCGTCCACAAAGTCGCACCGGGCGTGGCCAGGGATTTTTTCCGGGCCACCCTGCCCTTTTCTGAGCTCGATCCCGAGGACCTCGACGAGGTCTGCCGGGAATGCACCGTGGATTTTTATCCCACCGGCACCATGATCTTCATTCAAGGACAAACACCCGTTGAACATCTTCACCTGGTTCAAAAAGGCGGAGTCAAGCTCTACCTGAGAGACAAGGAAGGCCTTGAAAACCTGGTGGATTACCGGGG
>RZZR01000185.1 GCA_009929795.1 Deltaproteobacteria bacterium
CTCCTGCGCCAAGCAGATGCTCGACCGGGTCATCTGGGCCTACGGGGCCACCCGTGCCCTCGCGTTCACCATCTTCCGGCCCTTCAACTGGATCGGCCCCCGCCTGGACAGTTTGGCCTCGGCCCGCATCGGCAGTTCCCGGGCCATCACCCAGCTCATCCTCAATCTGGTTGAGGGTACACCCATCCAACTCGTGGACGGAGGCCTCCAGAAACGCTGCTTCACCGACGTAGTCGACGGAGTGGAGTGCCTGACCCGCCTCATCGAGAACAAGGCCGACAATTGCAACGGCCAGATCGTGAACATCGGCAATCCGGACAACGAAGCCAGCATCAAGGAATTGGCCGAACTTCTAGTGGACCGCTTCGAGGCCCATCCCCTGCGTGGCGAATTTCCTCCCTTTGCCGGGTACAAGGTCATCGAGAGCCGGTCCTACTACGGCCGGGGCTACGAGGACGTCCAGCATCGGCGTCCGAGCATCAGAAACGCCCGCCGTCTGGTCAGCTGGACCCCGTCCGTGGCCCTGGTCGAGTCAGTGGAAAAGACCCTGGACTATTTTCTTTGCGAGGCCGTTGCCGCCCGCGGTGGCAAATCCGGTTCATGAACGACGACCGCCGGATCGGCCTTCGCGTCGATGTCGACACCCTCCGGGGAACCGCCAAAGGCGTTCCGGCCCTGTGCGGCCTCCTGGCCGAGAGGAACATCCGGGCCACCTTCTATTTTTCCGTGGGCCCGGACAACATGGGGCGTCACCTCTTCCGGCTCCTGCGGCCCTCCTTCGCGTGCAAGATGCTCCGGACCAAAGCGGCCAGCCTCTACGGCTGGGACATCCTGATCCGGGGCACCCTCTGGCCCGGGCCCATCATTGGCCGCCGTTGTCGGCAGATCATCGTTGACACGGCCGCCGCAGGCCATGAGATCGGCCTCCACGCCTGGGACCACCACGCCTGGCAGGCCAGATCCCGTACCTGGGGCCAGGACCAGATCCGGGCCGACATCCTTCGCGGACTCACGGTTTTGTCCGAAATTCTCGACACCGTTCCCGTTTCCACGGCCTCTCCCGGCTGGCGCACCACCGAGGCCGTCCTCAAGGCCAAGGACGACCTGCCGCTCTCGTTCCACTCCGATTGTCGGGGCACGGACATCTTCTATCCGATCATCGACGACAAAACTTTGAAAATTCCTCAGGTTCCAGTGACCTTGCCGACCTATGACGAGGTCGTGGGCCGAAACGACATCGGGCCTGACCAATTCAACGACCATATCCTGAACCTGCTCCGTCCTGGCCAGCTCAATGTTCTGACCATCCACGCCGAGGCCGAGGGCCTTTCCTGCCGTCCTCTGTTCCATGACTTTTTGGACCGGGCCATGGCCCGAGGCTGGGCCCTCTCCCCGCTCGGCGACCTAGCGGCCGAGGCTGAAAGAAATGGGGCCATCGTCAGGGCGGCCATGGTCCAGGGCCATCTTCACGGCCGGGAAGGCTGGCTGGCCTTCCAGCAAACCCTTCAAGGAACATCATGAACCAAGATCTGTCGACCTCTCTTTGGCCGAAGCGGTCGGGGCTCATCCTCGTTCTGGCCTTTGTCCTCGTCTACATCCTTCCCCTGGGCGTGCGGCCCATCGTCATCCCTGATGAGACCCGCTACGCCATGATACCCTGGGAGATGATCCAGAGCGGAGACTGGGCCGTTCCCCGCCTCATCGGGCTGAGCTATTTCGAGAAGCCTGTCCTTGGCTACTGGCTGAATGCCGCCTCCATGCTCGTCCTGGGCGAGACCCCCATGGCCATTCGCCTGTCATCGGCTCTGGCCGCCGGTCTGGCCGCCCTGGTCATTCATCTCCTGGCCCGACGCTTTTTCAGGGACCGGTCCACGGCCCTGCTGGCTCCTGCCATCTTTTTGACCATGGGCTGGGTCTACGCCATTGGCACCTTTTCCGTGCTGGATTCACCCCTGACCGGATTTCTGACCGTTGCCTGTGCGCTGTTCTTCCTGGCCGCTCAAACTCCACCGGGGCTCAAACGCCAAATCTTTCTGGCCCTGTTCGGAGTTGTCTGCGGCCTAGCCTTCATGACCAAGGGGTTCACGGCCTTTGCCGTGCCCGTGGTGACCATCGTGCCCTACATGCTCTGGGAAAAACGCTGGAAGGAACTCTTCACCCTCTGCTGGACACCCATGCTGTTTGCCTTCCTCACCGCTCTGCCCTGGGCCCTTGTCGTTCACGGCCGGGAACCTGACTTCTGGCGCTACTTCTTCTGGGTCGAGCACATCCAGAGATATCTGTCCGACGAGGCCCAGCACCCGCAGCCGCTCTGGTTCTTCCTGCCCGTGCTCCTGGCCGGGGCCCTGCCCTGGACGCTCCTCTTCCCTGCCGCGGCCAAGGGTATTGCCCGCGAACACCTCAAACTGCCTTTGATTCGCTACGCCGTCTGCTGGGCCCTGTTTCCGTTCCTGTTTTTTTCGGCCTCCAGCGGTAAGCTCGGCACCTATATCCTGCCCTGCTTCCCCCCTCTGGCCCTGCTCATGGCCTTTGGCCTGGTACGGGTCTGGGAATCCCGTAATAAATTGATCCAGGGAGCGGCCGTTTTTATGATGGTCTTTCTCGGTCTTGGCTTATTGGTTGTCTGGGGGGTGCACCTCTTCGGGCCTGACGCGATCCGGCCCTATACCGGGCCCGAGGCCTGGAAGAATCTTCTGGCCGGGGCCGCCATTCTGTCATGGCTGGGCATCCTGGCCTGGATCGTCAGGAAACGAATACCGGCCCGGACCGTCCAGGCCTTTGCCCTGGCTCCAATCCCGGCCATGATCATGGTCCCTTTCCTTTTTCCGACCCAGCTGGTCGGCGAGATCAAGGCCCCGGGTGCATTCCTGGAGAAAAACGCCCACTTGGTTCGACCCGAGGCCGTGGTTTTTTCCGACGACCATGTCTTCCGGGCCGTGGCCTGGTACTATCGCCGCCCAGACGTGAACATCCTCCTCGGAGCCGGGGAAATCTCCTACGGCATCAATACCCCAGAGGGCCAGGGTCGCAAGTTCGGGCTCGACGAATTCTCGCGGCTGGTCACAGATCCAAACCGATCCGTGCCTGTGATTCTGGTCCAGAAGCGTAGCCGAAGGGAAAAATACATGGACCACTTGCCCACACCCTCCTTTGTCGACCAGAACCGGGGCTTCGTCTTTCAGCTCTTCGACCCGCCGGGACCTTCGGCCGCAGAGCCATGACCATTCTCCAGCGCTACCTGCTTCGCCAGAATCTGACCTATTTCCTCCTCATTTTTGGCTTGTCCCTTGGGATTTATCTCCTGGTGGATGTCTTCGACCGCCTGGAAAAATTCCTGAACCAAGGCGTCCCGGCAGGAACCATCGTCTGGTACTTCGTCCTGAAGCTCCCCCTCATCGTCACCCAGCTTCTGCCCATAGTCTTTCTGCTCTCCATCCTCATCCAACTGGGCCTCATGTCCAGGACCCGGGAACTGATCGCCCTGGAGTCCTCGGCCCTGTCCATGGGATCCGTGATCCGCTTCTTTCTGGTCTGGGCCTTGATCTGGACCGGGATTCACCTGTTCTTCTCCCAATACCTGGGCTATGCCAGCGACCGCGAATCGACCCGCATCTGGGACTCGGAGGTCCGAAACCGGCAGGTCGAAAACCGGACCCTCTTTGACGTCTGGTTCAAGGAAAACCGGCACATGATTCATCTGGAGGAAGTGACCCCTTCGACCAGAACCGGCCGGGGGCTGACAGTCTTTGAAACCGCCGCGGACTACGGTGACTTGCGGAAAATCGTCTCGGCGGAAGCGTTTTCAGCCGAAAAAGATTCGGGTCCCTGGCATCTGGAGGGTGTGACCGTGGTCGATCCCCTGGATTTCTCCACCCGGACCGTCCAGGCCGAGGATCTAAACCTGGCCACCGATCCGGCCACCTTTCTGGTTGTCGACCCCAAAACCGATCCCGAAGGTCTGTCCATCTGGCAATTGGGGCGGGTCATCGAGGAACTGGAGCGCTCGGGCTCCGGCGTGGCCAGACTGCGGACCGTCTGGCATATGAAACTGGCCTACACGTTTTCCACGATCTGCCTGACACTGGTCGGCCTGGCCCTGGCCCTATCCAGCCGAAACGTCTATCTTTTATTCTTACTGGGCATGCTTTCAGTCTTCATC
>RZZR01000186.1 GCA_009929795.1 Deltaproteobacteria bacterium
TCGCCTTGTCCTGCTCTTCAACGGCCCTGGCCCATTCCCTCTGGATCAACGCATTTGAATCCCGCGCCCACGGATCGCACCACGCCATGGTCTCCCTGGGTTGGGGCCACGCCCTGCCCATGGACGACGTCATGAGTTCCAAGGACGGACGTATCGCCCTGGACAGCTTTGACCTGATCGATCCTTCCATGACCAGGTCCCCCTTGCGCCTGCCCGAACCCAAACCCGCTGAAACGGTGCTGAACACTGACAATGCCGACGTGATAACCGCGGACATGGCCCTGCAGAAGGTCGGCCTGAAAAAGGACGGCGCTCCGGGCGTCTATCAGTTGGCCGCCGTGTCCACTCCCTCCTTTTTCACCCAATACATCGACAAGAGCGGCAAGCAACGTCTGCAGATGAAGCCTCGCGACGAGATCAAAGACATCGACAAAGTCCTCATGTCGGTCAAGTATCAGGCCTTTGCCAAATCCTTCCTGACAGTCGACCGGTGGATCAACCCCAAACCACTCGGCCACGGCCTGGAGATCATCCCCCGAACCGACCTGGGCGACCTCCATGTCGGGGATCTGGTAGAGGTCGACGTTCTCTTCTACGGTCAGCCTCTGACGGCCACGGCCAAGAGCATCGAATACATCACGGCCCATGGCGTCGGATTCGGCCAGAGCGACGGATTCGCCCTGTTCTCCTATCTCATGGACGGCAAGGCCCAGTTCAGGGTCCAGGCTGCCGGGCAGTGGATGATCGGCGTCAGCCACAAGGACGACGTCACCCCCGACGGTCCCCTCAAGGATCTCGTGGGCAAGGCCGATCAAGTCTACCACGGAGCCAGTCTGACCTTCACCGTGAAATAAACCTCCTCCCATTGCGTGACGTCCGGCTCGGCCTGATCGGGCCGGACGTCAACCTGCGAAACGCCCGGCCCTGGCATCCAGATCCGGGTCTGATTTTCTCCCCGCCAGAATTCCGCCTCGGGGCATGATTATTCCCGGCCCGGGGAGACCTTGTCCCGATTCATCGGCACTCTTCTCTCACAATTTCGACAACCCATCCCTTTTGCGAGGTTTTCATGAGCACATCGACCACTGACTTTCCCGATTATGGCCGCCTGTACGCCATGGCTACCGGAGCCGTTCAGGCTCGGCTGATCCAGACCGGGCTCGAACTCGAACTCTTCGACCACCTGGAAACCCCGCGCACGGCCGAGGAGACGGCCGATCATCTGCGGACCCATCCCGGCAACACGGCCATGTACCTCGACGCCCTGGCCTGCATCGGCCTGCTCTCCAAGCACAATGGGCTCTATCTGAACAGGTCCGAGGCCTCGCTCTATCTGTGTTCGAAGAGTCCGGTCTTCATGGGCGGACTGATCCGCCTGGTCACGGATATGTGCGTGGTACCCCTCCAGAATCTGACCGGCTTGGTCCGGATCGGTCCCGACCCCAATCCCGCCGATGCGCATTTCTCCTCGGAAGACTTGTGGGCCGAGTCGGCCAGGGTCAGCGCGGCCTGGGTAAAGGGCGGCGCCGGCGCGCTCATGGCCGGCCATTTGGCCGCACTGCCGGAATTTCCCTCCTTCCGGACCATGCTCGACCTGGGCGGCGGTCACGGGGTGTTCGCCCAGGCCTTTGTCCTCGCCCATCCGGAGATGACGGCCGTGGTCTTCGATCGGCCGGCCGCGACCGCCGTGGCCAACGAGTTCGTCCGCAAGGCCGGGCTTGAAAACCGGGTCTACACCAGAAGCGGCGACTACCTCCGGGACGACATTGGACAGGGGTACGATTTGATCTGGGCCTGCGCCACCCTCAATTTCACCCGCCACGACCTGGATCGGCTGATCGCCAAGATCCTCGGGGCACTGAACCCCGGGGGAGTCTTCATCGCCTTTCAGGACGGATTGACGCATGAGCGGACCCAGCCGGATATGCTCCTGGGCCATCTTGCCACGGCCCTGACCGCCGGCAGTACCTTTTATTTCGACCAGGGCGAGATCGCCGCGTCCATGCTGCGCTGCGGGTTCAAATCCGTGCACTCGCGGACCGTGAAAACGCCCATGGGCGATATGGATATGGATACCGCCCGCAAGGCATGAGACCGCAACGTCATGGCGGGTTCAGGCATGAAATTCAAAGATCCTTGTATTCAACGTAATGTAAACAAGGGAAAGAAGGAATGGAACAGAAAATCAAAATTGAAAAAGGAACCGTTCAGGAAACCCTCCTTCTGCCGTTATGGGGCAGGGCATATGAAACACAAAGGAAAAACCCGAGACTGGTTGATGAAGACGCAGTAAAAATCATTAAGCATTTTGATTACGATTTTTCGGATATCGAAAAAAGCCAAGCCATGTCCCAGCATGGATGGGTCGCCCGCAGTCTGCATACGGACAAAATGACCCTTTCATTTATGAAAAGACATCCCGAGGCGACCATTGTCAATATCGGCTGCGGAATGGATACCACATTCAACCGTATAGATAACGGCAAAATCATGTTTTACGAGCTTGACCTGCCGGATGTGATGGCAATCAGAATGAATTTCTATGAAGACAGTGATCGGCATAAAAGCATTGCTTCTTCATTTCTGAAAACCGAATGGTTCAAGGAAATAGAAGTCCGGGACGGTTTGCTGTTTTTGGCCGGGGGTGTTTTCATGTATTTCGAAGAAAAACAAATTAAATCTTTCTTCATTCAAATAGCGGACTACTTTAAGAACTGCGAGTTTTTCTTTGATTCACTGTCTCCCATGGGAATGAAAATTGCGAAGAAGCAGGTATTGAAAAAAGGAGGAATGGAGATGTCCATGGATGGCGGATGGGGACTGAAACCTGTGCGCTCCATCGAAAAATGGGATCATCGGATGAAGATCATAAGTGCAATGCCCATGTCAAAAGGGATGAAAAATGGAGTTCCCCTGCCTGTTAAAATCATGGCATTCATGGCGGATATGCTGGGTGTATGCTCGATGGTGCATATGAGAATTCATTCTTCCAACTAGATAGTATACAGTTTTTTGCGCCGATGCCGCTGCCCAAACAGCGACCCTTTGCTTCTACAGGTGGTTGCATCTTTACAACTTCACACGAAAGACAAGCACATGATTATGGAAAAAAAACTATTAAAAACAGTCTTCTATATCGTGGCCCTGCTGATGTTCGTTTCTCTCGCCCTGGCCGATGAACCCAATGGCCGGGATATCATGTTCATGGTCTACAACCGCCCTGACGGCGAGGATCGGACCTCGACCCTGACCATGACCCTGATCAACAAGCGCGGCAGCCAGCGAGTTCGCCAAGTGGATAGCTGGTCCAAGGATTACGGCCCGGACCGCAAGTCGGCAATGGTCTTCCGGGAACCGGCCGACGTCCGAGGCACGGCCTACCTGTCCTGGGATTATGAAGAAGTCGACAAGGACGACGACAAATGGCTCTATATGCCGGCCATGAAGAAGGTCCGCCGCATCAGCGGATCCTCAAGGAACGAGTACTTCATGGGAACGGATTTCACCTATGATGACATGGGCAAACGGGCCGTGGCCAAGGACACCCACGTCCTGCTCGGCGAAGAAAACGTCCGGGGGCACGACTGCTGGAAGATCGAGTCCGTGCCCGTGGACCCGGAAGACCTGTACACCCGCCGGGTGCTCTGGATCAGCAAGACGGCCCTCTTGGTGCTCAAGGCCGAGTACCACGACAAGGACGGGCTGGCAAAAAACTACAACGCCTTGGAATTCCAGGAGCAGGACGGATTCTGGACCCTGCTGCTCTCGGAAATGGACAACGTCTCCCGCGAACACAAGACCGTCATGCGGATCGAGTCCATGCGTTACGACTCAGGCCTGGAGGACGACCTGTTCCAGGTCTCGACCATCGAGCGCGGGCGCATTCGGTGATCCAGGACCATGATCAAATCGGCCATACCGGGCCTGCTGGCCGTACTTTTGTGCATCGGCGCGGCACGGGGGGACGATGGCGGGGCCCTGTTGGACCGCCTGACCGTCACCGGATGGCTGGAGACCGTGCAGTCCATACGCCTGTCGCCGCCAAACGATCAGGTCACCTCCAGGGCCAAACTCCGTCTCGAGACCTC
>RZZR01000187.1 GCA_009929795.1 Deltaproteobacteria bacterium
GGCCTCGGGCTCTTCCTCCTCTACTGGGCCAACATCGCCCGGACCGTTGTCCTCTACTACTCGGCGAAATACCGGCCGGAACTCTTTGATTTTCTCCACATCTACGTCGGCCAGACCTTCATCATCATTGTCACGGCCCTCTTTTTCCTCTTCTGGATCAGCCGTCCGACACGGCCCGAACCGGTGGCCGCGCAAACCCATGCATGACCGAACCCGCCGGGCCCTCGACGTCCTGGCCAGGGGACTTCTGGTCTACGCCCTGGCCACGGTCTTCTTTCATCTGTGCGGACCGGCTTGGTACCGAATTCTTCTGCCGGTGGTCAAAGCCGAATTCCTGGCCGTCAAACCCAAATACGAGAATCTGAAGCTGGACATCCCCAAAGAGACCAGAAACCCGGTTCTCGTCCTCACGGCCCGGGTCAACGTCCCTGTCATCCGGGAGGGGAAACCCTTTCCCTATCTCGATGTCCGCCAGACCTACACGCTCGAGGACCTGGGCATTCCCGCCATCGTGGCCCTGACCGTGTTCGCGGCCCTGCCTATGGCCGGACGGGCCCGGATCCGGTCCGGAATTCTGCTCGCCTCCATCCTGGTCGGACTGACCCTGGTGGAAATTCCGAGCAAATTCCTTCATCACACTTACATCTCCGGGTCCGTGGACCGGGCCATGTCCTGGTTCTCGGTCTGGTACTGGGACTATTTCGGAATCACCGGCGGCCGACAGGTCCTCGGTCTTCTCCTGGCCCTGGCCGTCTGGTTCCCGTTTCGCCCCGAAAAATCAGGCCTGTCGGCCTCATCCTGACCAAGGAGTCCCCATGTTCGCCCAAGACCGCACCGGCCGGAAATGGAAGATCACCGTCGATGACCAGGAAACCGTCCACTTCCATGTCCAGGATTGCGTCGGCACCTGCCCCCAAGTCGAAGTCCCGGCCGCCGAACTGACTGGATATTATCTTCTGGATGCCCAAGGCAGAAACGAGTTTGAACGGAATCTGGGCCGACGCGTCGGCCTGCCCTTTTGGCCCATGTTCGTCGAGCGGATCATCGAGGCCGAGGAAAAGCTCCTGACCGACCTGGGCGTTTTCGGACGCCGAACGGATGGGGAATTACTCAAGGAGGATGTCTGCCGGCTGATCGTGCCCATGACCAGGGATCGGGCGCTTGAGGTCCACCCGGACCTCAAGCCGTCGCCCGAGGCCTGCCGGAAACACGAGGTCTGGGCCAAAACCGAACGTGAACGCCTGCTGGACAAAGCTGTCATGGCCATCCGTTGCCCCCTCTGTCTCGATGACGAGGACCGAATGACCTTCTACGCCACCAAGGCCCAGATCGAAATCGACTGCTGCGCCATCTGCCATAGTCCGGCCACGGCCGTGGGCGTCTTCCAGGACCAAAACGGCCGGGAGGAAATCGTCTTCCACGGCCTGTGCAAACGCTGCGAGCCCAGAAACGAGGCCGAGCCCGACCTCCTCGAAAAAATTGGCGAGGCCATCGCCCTCCTGGACCGCCAGGGCCGCGTCGTCGACGCGAAGATTGCGAAGTAGGGGCGGATCGCGATCCGCCCTCTCAGGACGATCCGGCCTCTCAGGGCGATCAGCACTTTCTCAGACGCAAAACGTCCTCGATGATCATGTACAGGCAGGGCACGATGCCCAGGGTGATGAGGGTGGCAAAGACGATGCCGAACCCCAGGGAAATGGCCATGGGGATGAGGAACTTGGCCTGGACCGAGGTCTCCATGATCATGGGGGCCAGCCCGGCGGCCGTGGTCAATGTCGTCAGAAGGACCGGCCTGAAGCGCTGGATGGCCGCCCCGAGGATGGCCTCGGTCATGCCCGCTCCGGCCCGACGGGCCCGGTTGGCGAAATCGACCAGGACCAGCGAATCGTTGACCACCACCCCGGACAGGGCCAGCATGCCGAACATGGACAAGAGGCTCAGGCTGTAGCCCATGATCAAATGCCCGGCCACGGCCCCCACCAGGCCGAAGGGGATGCTGAACATGATGATCAAGGGCTGCCAATAGCTCCGAAAGGGAATGGCCAGCATGGCGTAGATGCCGAGCAAGGCCATTGCCAAGCCCTGGAACAGGGAGGTCATGCTCTCCCGGATATCGGCCTGTCGGCCCTCGAAACTGTAGCTCAGCCCCGCATGCCTGGCCGTCAACTCCGGAAGGATCCCTTCCTGAAGACTCCGGATGACCTGCCCGGCCTGGTCGGCCGGCTGCACGTCGGCGCTGACCGTGGACACCCGCCGGCCGTCGCGGCGATTGATGGAGGTGTAAGCCCGGCCCCGCTCCACGGCCACGGCATCCACTAGGGGCACCTCCCGGCCTGAAGCCGTCAGCAGGACCATGGATTCCAGATCGTACTCCGAGGACCGTTCATCCTCCGGCAAACGAACCCGGACCGTGACCTCGTTCCGGCCCCGCTGCTGTTTGAGGGCCTCCACCCCGTGCAGACCGTGCCGGACCTGCCGGGCCACGTCCATGGAACTCAGACCCAGGTTGCGCCCTTCGGGTTCCATGGTAAAATTCAGCTGCTGCTTGCCCGGAGCGAATCCGTCGTCCACGTCCGTCACGTTGGGGTAGGCTGTCAGGGCTGCGGCCAGCTCCATGGAGGCCCGCTCCAGAACGTCCATGTCCCGATGCGAGAGTTCGATGCTCAAGGCGTCGCCGGATCCCGGACCCCGGGCGTCGGCCCGGAACCTGAGGCTCTCCACCCCGGGAATATCTCCAACCCGCTCCCTCCAAAGGTCCGTGAATTTTCCGGTGGTCATGGGCCGGATGTCGGGATCCGTCAGATAGACCCGGACCACCGAGGAATGGGACCCGGATCGGCCCAGTTGGGCGAACACTCCCAGGGACAGGGCTTCATCTCCATTCTTGGCGATGATCTTCCTGGCCTCGTTGACGATCCGCTGGGTCAGGGCCTCGGTCCTGGCCACCGGAGTGCCGTAGGGAAGCACGAGCTCGGCCTGGGAAAAATCGGATTCCACCCGCATGAACAGGGTCATGCCCATTCGGCCGCTGACAATGAAGGCCAGGGAGATCATGAGCAGGGCCAGGGCCGTGGCCACGGCCGTGTACCGATTGCGCAGGACCATGCGCAGGAACGGTCCGTACCAGTTGGCCACCGCAGCCTCGAACCTGGTGCTGAAACCCTGCTGAACCCGATGCAGCCAGCCCATGACGCCGTGATGGCTGGCCCCCTTGCTGTGCCCGAGATGAGCCGGAAGGATGAACAGACTCTCGATCAGGGAGATGGCGAACACCGCGGCCACCACGGCCGGGATGTTGACGAACATCTTGCCCATGATCCCGGGAACGAAGAACATGGGCAAAAAGGCCATGATGTTCGTCAGCACGCTGAAGGTCACGGGCATGGCCACTTCCCTGGCCCCGGCCACGGCCGCCTGCATCGGGCCCAGGCCCTTTTTCCGGAAGGAATAGACGTTCTCCCCCACCACGATGGCATCGTCCACGACAATGCCCAGGGTGATGATGAAGGCGAACAGTGAGATCATGTTTACGGACACGTCCATGGACGGCAACAGCACAAAGGAGCCCAAAAAGGAAATGGGAATGCCCAGGCTGACCCAGAAGGCCAGTCGGGCCTCCAGGAACAGAGCCAGGAAGATGAACACCAGGGCCAGGCCCATGAATCCGTTTCTGAGCAGCAGATCCAGCCGTTGTTTGAAGACGTCGGACCGGTCCGACTGGATGTCGATGCTGATGCCCTCGGGCAGGGTCTGGCGCAAGCGCTCCACATGCTCGCGCACGGCCTTGGACACCGAGATGGGGGTCTGGTTCCCGACCCGGTAGACGTCGATCTCCATGGACCGCTGACCCTCGAAGGTGGCGTAGAGGTCCACGTCCTCGAAGCCTTCGCGGACCGTGCCCAGGTCCTCCAGCAGAACCTCGGTCCCGTCAGGGGCGGTGATGATGGGGATGCTCCCGAACTCGGCGGCCGCGTCCCGACGCTCCTTCATCCGGACCAGAATCTCGCCGCCCTCGGTCTTGACCGCTCCC
>RZZR01000188.1 GCA_009929795.1 Deltaproteobacteria bacterium
GTACAGGTCCTCCTTGCTCGGAAAAAACTTGTACAGAGTGCCGGTGGCGAACTCGGTTCGTTCGGCGATCTCCTGCATGGAGACGTTGTGGTAGCCTTTCTCGGCGAATAGGGCCAAAGCCCCGGCCAAAATGTCCTGACGCTGGCGGAGCCGCTCCCGTTCACGTCGGGTTGGTTTGTCGGGCTTCATTGAATTGACCGTACTCGCATGGTAGTTGAATCGTTTTTCCAAAAAAATGAACGAAGGTTCGCTTTTTATATCGAAGATTCACAATGTCAAGAACGAACTGGTCCGGCCGAAGTTCATGGGGCACCCATCGACCCACGTCGGGGGCCGCAATATCGTTCAAGACCCTGGAGTCGAAGCCAGGCATGATTCATCCATCGAAACATCATCAGGAGGTCTTCATGAACAACGCCGCTTCTTCCATTTCAGACTTTGACGACTGTTTCCTCGCCGCCTGCGGTACGGACGGCTGGAAGCCGCACCCGGTGTGTGCGGGCGTCTGGTTGAAGCCCCTGGTCCCGGAAAAGGATTCGTCCGGGGCGACAAGGGTCTTTCTGGTCCGCCTCGAACCCGGCAATGGGCCGAGAGCGGCTTTGTGCCCCGATTACCCTGGCCCATGAACAAGCTGATCAAGGGGCAGAACGCGCATGCGATGGCGGCTGGGATACGAGAGTCCTTTTTCGGGCCTAGACAGCGACCATGACTTTGCCGGCGGCACGCATACGGGCGTCCATGGTGCCGCTAAAACACTGAAATACAAGACCTGACGCCAGTTTCGCATGGTAAAAAGCAAGCAGCGCGACGCTGATGGCGCCCATGCCCTGCTATTGCAGCAGCGCTTGCAGCGAGGCACTGGGCGTCACCCCAAGCTCAGCCCGGAATATCCTGCTGCAACGGTTGAAAATGCTGACAGCCTCAGCCTTTCTGCCAGTTTGCAGGGCATACAGCATCAACCGGCGATAGAAACCCTCCCGCAAAGGATCGATCAGCAAGGCCCGCTCGCATGTTGCCCCGGCCAGATCCTGGCGCCCGGCCTGCTCATGGATCTGGACCAGCCTTTCCAGTACCCGCAGACAACGTGTCTTCTGCTTCTCCCGCATGGCGATCACCCAATCCATTTCATCCCGGGCCAGAAAGTCACCCTTGTATAAAGATAGCGCCTTTTCGCACATCATGGCCAAGTCATGGCCATTCACCTGACTGTTCCCATCTAAGGCGCTTTCCACCATGGCGCAGGCTCGCTCAAACTCCTCGAAATCCACCCTGCATGCGGCTGGATTGATGCTCATGGTCCGGTTCTTGACCATTATGGCTCCGGGCGTTTGCAGGAATGTACGCAGGGCATGCAGGGTGAATTTCAATGAATGGGCGGCCTTGTCCCCCTCGGCATCCGGCCAGAGCAGATTCTCGAGTGTTTCCTTTGGGACGCCCCGAAGACCCAGCACGATCAATGCCTTGAGCAAGGCCATGGGTTTTAGAATGCCTTTCCTGGTTGCGACAATTTGCTTTCCGTTCCGAAGAATCCCGAAGCGGCCGAATGTGCTGATCTCCAATGGAATTGGATACTGTTCCCGATGCGTTACATGAAGCTTGTGACGATGGATCAGTGTCCAGGCAAACTCCACCTCGATGCCGAACCGCAAAGCCATATTGCAGAGCAACGTCAGTTGTCGGGGTCTCCAGAACAGCGCAATGAGCATACCTTGGTCTCTGGCCCGGGCAAAGGCACGTCCGAGAACACGCTGTCCGAGACGATCCCGTCCCCTGCGAAACGCCGCATAGGCCACGGGAAACAAAAAAAGGACATGTCCCATGTACCCGGAGATATGGATCGTTATCCGCCGGGCCTGTTTCAGGTAGAAGCGGGCCTCCGGCCATTTGCCGGCCTCGATGCAGGCCTCGGCCAAGCCAAGATAGGCCGGTATGGTCGGAAAAGAGGGCTTGGGTTCGGGTATGGCGTCAAATGCCAATTGCGCTTGCAACAACGCGCCGACCCCGTCACCTTGATTGAGCTTGTCACAGGTCAGCATGCAGTGGTAGTTGCCCGCATCGAATCCCTGTGCTGCGGGGATCAGCGGCGTTAGACGCTTTTTCAAGCGGTTGAGCTCGTTGCGGTCGTCCGTGTTGATGGCCATGAAGGCGGCGATGGTGAGCAGAAACACGTCGTAGCAATGAATGCCTGAGGTCGCGGCCAGGGTCAGCCCTCGGTCAACGCTATCCCGGCAACGCTTGACTCGAGGGTCCACCATATGGGCGTGGATGGCATCCAGGAGCAGCCATTGCAATCGACTCAACTCGGGGAGATTTTTTATTGCGATCAGGGATTTCACCTTGAAATGGATTCTGGACGCATCAGCCATGCTGCACATGTAGAGATGAAAAATCAGGAGATGAAATCCCATACTGATCTTTTGCGGATTGGGTATGGCCGTATGCAGTAGTTCCTGTCCGCGCTTGATCCAGTGGTCCCGGTGGGCATGGTCCGGACGGCAGAAAGTGCAGCCCAGGACCATGCTCATGACCACTCTGGCTTCCTGTTCCAGGCTCTCGAAGCGATAATCGACGCCCACCGCACGGTCCAGCCAAAGAAAAGAGGGCTCCATGCGCGTGAAGTCGTCAAGGCTCATGAATACGGCTTGGATCATTTCCACGCATGCCAGCATGGAGCCAAGCGTGTCTTCCTGCTCCAGAAAACCAGTGAAGGCCTGGGATAAAAGCTGCATCGCGGATTGGGCGTCCCTGGACAGAAGGCACAGGGCCTTCCAATAGACAAGCCAGGGTCTGGCACGCAGTTCGTCGTCTGGAACGTGCTCCAGCCAGTTGAGCAGGGTGTCCTGGCGACCGCTCGTCAACAGGGCATGAGCCTGTTCCTGGGCCAGTTCCATCAGGTTTTCCCAGTGAGCGCCCGCCATGTACAGGTCCGCGGCATCGTCCGGCCTGCCGCCGGCTTTGAGGATGGCCGCGGCATTGCGTTGCAGCAACGCATGCTGATGGGGAGGATAATAACTGACGGCATGTTCGAGCAGGAACTCTCGAAACAATTGATGGTAGCGGTATGACGTCTCCTGTCCGGGATGCCGGGTGATGAAGAAATTCTGCTCAGCCAGGCCGCGCAGGAGGTTTGCGCTGGAAGCCATTCCGGTCAACGCTTGCGCATCCAGGGCGGTTACGGATGGGAACAACGCGGTTTTGAGCAGAAACTCCTGGGTTTGCGGATCCGCTTTCTCAAACAGTTCAGTGAGAAAGTAATCGAACATCCCTTCCCGCTGAAGAACTTCAATGATTTCCAGGTCGGAAGTCCGGGCCATGGTCTCGCCCATCAGCCTCAGTCCCGCGGCCCAGCCCTGGGTTTTGTCGTGAATGCGGCGGATGGTCGCATTGGAAAGATGAGCGCCCTCCGGAAGATGATGAAAAAAGACAAGGGATTCAGCGAAACGAAACCGTAAATCCCTCCAGCCCACGATTTTCATCCTGTTGTTGGCAAGCAGCAGGGCAAAAGGCGCCGGCGGGGCCTCGCGGCTGAGCACCAGAATCCGCAAGCCTGGAGGGGCCATGCCCAGCCCGGTGTGCAGCACGTCGTGGAATGTTGCGTCCTGGATACACTGAAAATCGTCCAGGACCAGCGTGGACCGCCCTGGTCCAGGCGAGCTCAGGGCTGCGTACAGTGCTTCGAAATACCGCCGGGCGAACAGGCCGGGACGGCCCTGATATTCCGGGGTGAACAGCGGCAGGGATAAGCGCCTGCGCGGTCTGGCCCGCTGTAACGCTCGGCCCAGATAGTAGAAGAACGTGGACAGGTCGGCGTCCCGCGGGTCAAGCTGATACCAGAGACAGGGCTGCTTCAAAAAGGAAAGATAGTCAGCCGCAAGCGTGGTCTTGCCTGATCCGGCCGGCGCGGAAATCCAGATCACGCTCTGCTCGGTCATTTCCAGCAACCGGTGCAAACGCAATCGATGCGAAACATGCACAGGCCTGGGAGGCGTGATCTTGGTCAGGATTTCCCTTGTG
>RZZR01000189.1 GCA_009929795.1 Deltaproteobacteria bacterium
CAGACGGAGTTCAACGCGGCTCAGACCGGCGGCAAAAAAGTCTCTCTGGCCGACCTGATCGTTCTAGGCGGCTGCGCCGCCGTCGAACAGGCAGCCAGAAAGGCCGGTCACGATGTGACCGTTCCCTTTGCGCCGGGACGTACGGACGCCTCGGCGGAGCAGACCGACGCAGACTCCTTTGCCGTCTTGGAGCCCAAGGCGGACGGGTTCCGGAACTATCAGAAGGCCAAATTCAACGTGTCGGCCGAGGAACTGCTGGTGGATCGGGCCCAGCTCCTGACCCTGACCGCGCCCGAGATGGCCGTTCTGGTCGGCGGTCTGCGGGTCTTGAACGCCAATTACGGGCAGTCCCGGCACGGGGTCTTTACCAAAAGGCCCGAGACCCTGACCAACGACTTCTTCGTCAATCTGCTGGACATGGGCACAGTATGGAAGCCGACTTCGGCCGACCCGGACGTGTTCGAGGGGCGGGACCGGGCCACGGGCGAGAGCAAATGGACCGGGACTCGGGTCGACCTCGTCTTCGGGTCCAATTCCCAACTCAGGGCCTTGGCCGAAGTCTATGCCTGTGCCGACTCCCTGGAAAAATTCCTGAAGGACTTTGTCGCGGCCTGGAACAAGGTCATGAACCTCGACCGTTTCGACCTCGCCTGATCATATCCGAAAAGGCACACCCTTCAAAACATACTCGGTCCGGCGGGACTCACCTCCCGCCGGACCGAATAAATCGAACGCTCCCCCTGAGGTGCCGGTTATCGCCGGAACAAATTCATAAGCACCGTCAATACGGTGCTGACGATGATCATGGATGTGATCGGAACAAACACCCGGCCACGCTCGGATTCGATGCGGATATCCCCGGGCAATCGGCCGAACCAGTTCAGGAGCCAAGGGGCGTAATGCCAAGCAAGGCCGACCGCTACCAAAAGGCACCCGACGACGATCAGAATCCGGGCCATGTCCGGCTCAACGCTCCAATAATTCGGGGATCGTTTTGACTATATCGAACATCTTCCCCATCGGCCGTTAACATTGTTCGGTCGCCGAGAATTGGGCTTTCAGCGCATTGATCATTGTCGGGCTGAGCTGCTTGAACAGTTCCGCATTGTACGATGCGCAGTACGGCACTCCAGGCACCGATCCGTAAAAGATAGACGAATCCTGAGTGTTGTCCTGGGGTCGAGATGGGTCCATGGTCTCGACCGGAATGGCGTCATACGCCTTCTCGAGGTTGGGATTGTTCAGATTCAGGTTGCTTTGGATTATTTGCTGGGTGGCAATTGAATAATAACGCGATGTCGCGGCCGGTGTTCCTTCTCGAACCGCCGGATCAACGTTGATGGTAACGATTGAAACCGTGTAGTCGCTGTTCAAGTAGATCTCAAAGGTGCGGAGCTGCTGAGGGTAATCCCGCAACGATGATGTTTCGACCTGCCAGAAGCCTTTTTCAGGGGCGTTGGCGCGGTCAGGCGAGACAAAAGCCTTGACGGTATTGAGATGACGATGCCCGGCGACCCACATGAGAAGATTCGGCGTGTCCTGAAGCATCGCAACCAGCTCCGTCAAGGTCACGGCATTCTGTTCCGTAGCATTTGGATCATTATGAGACTCCCACCACTCCGTCTCGGAGCCGATAGCTGCGACACCGATCGGTACGTGTGCCGCGATGATCATCAACTGATTGGCAGCCTGACCGTCCTTGAGCTCCCTTTGAAGCCAGGCCCACCGGTTCGCGTCGAGAAAGCCATGCCCATGAATGTCGCGAGAACCGTCGGTTTCCGATTGGGTATCGTCGAGGACGATGATCTTGAGCGGCACATTTGCCTTGGGCAGAAAACTGTAACAGGCGAACCCGCTCGGCTGGGACGGATCGACCAGACCAAATCCGTGACCGACGGGTTCGGTTGAGGTATTGAAAAATTCCTCGATCCATTCCGTTCGGAGGAGCGAGCGACGATTGGAATCGGCGGCCACCTTTGGCGGAGCGCTGAACTTCTCGACCGCCCCGGCATGGATGATTGTGCCGGTAGGCGTCGAGCCATCGAGGACCCCCTGGTAATACTTTGGTTCCGTCTTCATATTTTTCATGTCGAACAAAGCCGGGAAGGTCTTGGGATCAATAGTCGGGACGAGGAAATCCGCTACCGGCCAGACGGTATCACCGAGGTATGCATTCCGGAGACCAAGGGCCGGGTCGGCATCAACCGGGAACGAACCGAGGAAGAAGTGATCGTGGTTCCCCATGGCCTGATACCAGGGGATCGATTTGTCGAGTCCTGCGGCCTTGAACGGCCGCTGGTAGTCAATGGTATCGGCTCCGAGCTGGTCGCCGGAACTTGGGGTAATGACCTTCCCGTCAATGACGTCCATGTACCACCTGAGTTCGTTGTACGAAGTAGAATTGCAGGTGTCGCCGAGGGAGATGCCGAAATCGAAGGCATTTTTCTTGTGCAGGGCGTTTATCGTCTGCATGGCGGCGTCAAGGACATGGGTTGTGCACAGCATAACCGGCGAGTAAATGGACGTGTTTGGACCGGAGTATACGGGATCCTCCTGTTGAAGATATATCAACTGGTTTGGCGCTTCCTTGTCGGTAATATGGATATCGGTTATGGCAAAGAAATTCGCAAATTTTTGAATCCTGGCACGAGTCGCCGCGTTATCTGGATATGGATCCGGCATGAGATCATAGCGCATCACTATCGGAAGTCCATCGGCGCTGAACTGCCAATCACCGTACCCATATTTTTTGTATTCCTGAATGAGCGGAAGCTCACTCAGATACAGTCCCGTTCCAGAGTTTGGCCCGGAAGGTTGCTTTGGAACGGGAAACGACAGCACCCGTGTGGTCGTGGTGACCACAGTGGAATCAATCGGGTATTCGGCTATAGAACTCCTGCTGCTTTCACATCCTGTATTCAACGCTCCAAAATAGATACACGCAGCCGTCCCAACGGAATATTTCACAAACTCTCGCCGGGTCAGGCCACAGACGAACTGGAGATCGTTGCCGGCACGGACCATTTTCAAATCGTCGCCAGCCAAAATTTTATTTCCCATTTTTGATTTGTCGTCAGTCACAAGATTCTCCTCATAATCGATCATTTTTCAATTCAGCATATTTTCGCAATCATCGGCTCAACGCTCCAATTCGTCGAGAATCGTGTTGACCGTGTCGACCATCATCACCAACTGGGCCTTGATCGAATCAAGGCTTTGACCGCAGGTCCGGCAGTCCCAGACATTGGATACCATGACATAGCAGGTGTCTATCTCCGGCTTGTATCCCATGAGGGTCAGATACCCTTCGTGGGCCCCGCTGTGGCCGTAGCCCTCCTTTTCCGTGAAACGAATGCCCAATCCATAGGTGGACGTCGAGCCGTTCGAGGTCGGCAAACCGTCCATCATCGTTTCCACCGTGTCAATGCGCAGACCAGCCTGACCGGAGAAAAACCGCCGGCACCACGAGGATAGGTCTCCGGGCGTGGTGATCATGTTCCCGTTGCCCACGAAGGCCGACATATTCGAGAGGGTCACGTCGGCCAGGGTGGAGTTGTGCCACAGAAAACCGGGAACGAACGGAGTGGGCAGGGTGTCGTTCGCCCCCTGCCAGGGCAAGGAGGTCTCGTTCAAATTGTTGGGAACGAGCAGCTCGTCGCGCACGAAGTCGCCATAGGTCTTTCCTGAAACCCGCTCCACGATCACGGCCAGCAGGCAGTAGCCGGTGTCCGAATACTGGTACTTGAGGCCCGGCGGGCTGAACTGGGCCTGCCGCCCTTTGGCGATGACCCCGAACATCTCGTCAAAGGTGAACTGATGGTCCGGGTCCTGGGCCATGACGTACTCCAGATAGTTCAGCTTCACGTAGGGCTCGTCCTTGGTGGCCTCGTTCTCCTCGATATTCTGGTTGGAAAGATCGAATATCCCGGCCCGGTGCATGAGCACCATGCGGAT
>RZZR01000190.1 GCA_009929795.1 Deltaproteobacteria bacterium
ACCCCCAACATCGGGCACCCGCCCCAAGGCCTGACCCGCCCCGGCCATCGCCAAGTTGCGGCTTTGGCAGAGTTCGACTCCGGTCTTAAGCCCGAAAAGGGACGTCTCATCTCCGCTCCGGAAAGGCCGCCTTGCAACGCCGCCCCCTCCGGAAACCATCTTCTCCAGTTCAGCTCCAATGGCCATATACTCGGATTCGCCGAGGCTTCCCTCTACGTCGCAGGCATCGACCGCGTCCTGAAGATGGACTTCGTCGGTGGGCAGCCGGTCCGGCCCATGGCCGAAGGCTCGGGCGCGCCTGCCCAAGGCACTCCCACCCTGGGCACGGTGAGCTATTTCGGAGTGTGGGAAGGCGTGGACGTGGTCTACAGGGCGTCACCGCACGGTATCCTGGAGAGCTTTTATTATCTGGAAAACACACAGGAAGGAACAGCGGACAGCATCCGACTGCGTTACAACCGCCCAGTCAGCCTGGACGGCCAGGGCAACCTGGTCACGGCCTTTGAAAGCGGAAACATGATTGAATCAGCCCCTGTTGCTTGGCAGGAGGTGGACGGCGAGAAGCGCTTTATCCACGCAGCCTTTGTCCTGTCCGGGGATCAGGAGGTCGGCTTCGAGCTTGGTGACAGCCTGCCCGGCATCCCGGTGGTCATTGACCCGATACTGACATGGAACACCTTTATGGTCAGCGGCTTTACCTCGGCATACGCCATTGCACCAGACGACAGAGGCAATGTCTATGTGACCGGCTATGGCTCTTGGCCCTCGGGCAACCCCGTACGCGCCTACACGGCGCAGGGTGACGCCATTGTGGTCAAGTTGAACGGCGTCACCGGGGAGCATATCTGGCATACCTACCTGGGCGGTCATCTCTATGACGTGGGGAATGGAATTGCCGTTGATCAACATGGCGAAGTATATGTGACCGGCACCAGCCGGGCGACCTGGGGCAGCCCGACAAGGCTGTTCACCGCGGGTTACGACGCTTTCGTGGCCGTGCTCCAGGGTGGCACGGGGGAGCTGAAATGGCATACGTTTCTGGGAGGCCTGGCCGATGATTTTGGTAGTGGGATAGCCGTGGATGGTTCTGGAAATTCAGGAAATATTTATGTGACCGGAACCAGCATGGGTTCATGGCACGGAGCCGGTTCTCCGGCTTCACCCTACATTGGGGGAGATGACGCCTTTGTAGCCGCAATCAATAGCGATGGGGGCCTAGAGTGGCACACGTTCGTTGGCGGCGTCGGAACCGACAGGGGCACGGGCATCACCGTGGACTCGGAAGGACACGTTTATATTGCTGGCTCCAGCAACGTCTCCTGGGGGACGCCGATGCGGGCCTATTCCGGGGGGTGGGACGGCTTTGCAGCCATGATCTGGTGGTCAACCGGCGACCGCATGTGGCATACGTTTCTGGGCGGCAGTTATAGCGATCTCGCCACAGCCATTGCCACGGACAACAATAGATACATCTATGTAACCGGATCAAGCGACGCAACCTGGGGCAGCCCGGTGCGACCGCATTCCGGTAGTCCACACGTCAATAGTCGTTACGACGATGCGTTTGCGGCCAAGATTGACGCCTCCCTCGGCAGCCTGGAATGGAATACGTTTCTGGGCGGGGACGGCGAAAATCATGATTACGGGCAGGGGATCGCTGTCCGCGCCGACGGGCATGTCTATGTGGCAGGCCACAGCACAATCACCTGGGGCAATCCGATTCGGGCCTTTTCAGGGATGAAAGACGGTTTTGCGGCTTGGCTCAACACGGTCACCGGTGACCTGGAATGGAACACCTTTCTTGGCGGCATTGAAGACGACGAGGCAGAGGCAATTGCCGTGGACGGCTTCGTGGGGAACTGGATAAACGTTTATGTTGCCGGAAGCAGCAAGGCTTCTTGGGGCAATCCTGTACATAGTTTTAGCGGGTCGCAGATGGCTTTTGCGGCAAGGCACAGCATGATTGGAAGCAATCAGCTCAACGTCAATGTTACCGGCGCCGCCAGTGCTGAAATCGCAGGCAATCCTTCTACGTACGGAGGATGGGCCGACTACGTCCGAACGGGCATACCTATTGGCACCCGCATCACCCTGACCGCGCCCTCCATCAGCGGCACGTCGCTGTTCACATCCTGGACCGGCTGCGACTCAACAGATCAGTCCGCCGGGACTTGTACCGTGACCATCTTGAATTCAGAGACTACAGTGACGGCGCATTATAGCAACCAGGCAATTCCCTGGAAGACTGAAATCGGCGTGATCAATTACGGTCCCCATGGCATGACCGGCACCTTGCACGGCTTCAATGCGACCGGTGGCCAAGTATGGTCGCGTAACGTCATGCTGGATTCTCGTGCCCGCATGGAACTGGACGTGACCACAGTGGCCGGAAGCGCTGCCTCGCTGATCAAGACCATGCGGCTGGACATTACCGACGGCCAGGCCGTGGGCTATCAGAAATTATACCAGGCCGGAAAGTATCGCGTCGGCCTTGAAGCTTCGCCCTTGGCCAATCAGACAAGCCTATACGTTCCGCATATCGCTTCCAACGATGCGTGGTGGACGGGCATCGGCTGGACCAATACCACTTATGGTTCAAAAAATCTTCAGTTTTCCTTTGATAACGGCGCAAGCGCTGCGAAAAGCCTAGCTGGCAATGGACACGATTCCTTTACAATCGCTTCGTTGTTCGACGGTAAGCCCCAGCCCGGCATTGGCGCGGCTAAGGTTTCTGACGGAGCCGGGATGGTCGGCCTGATGGTATTTGGCGGCAAAAATAGTAATATTCTGAGCGGGATCAGTCTGTCCGACGCTACCACCAATGTGCTGCACTTCCCCCATGTAGCCCACGACAAGGAGTGGTGGACCGGCGTGGTGGTGTACAATCCTGGAACCGAGACAGCGGATCTGAGCTTGGCATTCCGGGACAAGGATGGACAGGTTTTGGGCACTGATGTGGCCCAGGCTGGACCGGGACAAAAAATGATCGGCACTCCAGCCACTCTGAACTTCCCGGCAGGCACCGCGTGGTTCACTATCGAATCAACGCAACCCGTGACGGGCTTCGAACTGTTCGGCATGAATAAGGGCAACCAGCTGGCAGGGTATTCCGTAGTGAAGCTGGCCACGACACAAGGCGTCTTCCCCAAGCTGGAACGCCATGGATGGACAGGCATTGCCTTTGTGAACATAGAAGACGCTCCCGCTGTGATCACCTTGGAAGCATGGAGAGACAACGGCAATCAAATTTCGGCCAACGTGTTGAATCTTGGGGCGAACTCCAAGGTGGTGGCTGCACCTAAAGACCTCTTTGCCGGCATGGACATCAACGCAGCAACATATCTCCGTTTCTGGTCCGACAAAGCCTTGGTCGGCTTCCAGCTGAACGGTTCACTCGATGGAACCATGCTCGACGCCATCCCGGCACTGGGATCGGAGATGCATGTTGGAGCAAGCTCGCTGTACTTCCCGCATATCGTGGCGGAATGACGTTCTGTGCATACAGATGCCACTGCAAAAGATACATCTTACCGAACAGAGCCCATGAGCCAAAAATCATGGCTCATGGGCAAGTCCCGTGCCGCGCCGCATTCCGGTCGGCCAAAACCGCAGCCAGAATGGCCTCGGCCGCCCCGGACATCACCTGGATGCCTTCCAGCCGAGGCTCGAAGGGCAGGCGCTGAAGCATCATGGCGTCGGTTTCCTGCCATTGGGGCAGATGGGCCCCAAAAAAATCCGTGCTTACGAAGGGTGTCCACGGCCCAGGGCGCGGCCGGATCGGCTAGATTGACCTGGACCTGCAGAATGCGGCCCTGGTTTTCCCCAGGCCACGCGGACAGGCGCAGACCGAAATCCGAGCCCACGCGACCCACCCGGAACCGTGAAAGCTCGGCCTTCTCTAGGCCGCTCGACTCCATGACGCTCGGC
>RZZR01000191.1 GCA_009929795.1 Deltaproteobacteria bacterium
CTCAGGAACAGTTGTATCGCAACGCCGTTGAAGCGGTGCGGCTTAGCGAGAAATCGGTTCCGCAGTTTCGACCGATTGAGCGGCCGAAGGAAACGTGATTTGAGGCTACGTTGCCTCGCACAATCGCTTTCTGAAAGGGCTCCTGCCCGCGGCGCCCCGCGCCAGCGCAACGGCCCCGAGAACCACGGCGTCGTCCCCCAACTCCGAAACGACCACGTGGCCCCCTTCGCGCGCGCCGGGTAAACGGTCGGCGTCAACAATGCGACGGATGATGGGAACGACGAAATCACCGCAGGCTTCAATGACGCCCCCACCAAGAACAATCACTTCTGGGTCAATCAGGTGCCGGATGGTGAGACAAGCGTAGCCAAGCACCTCGGCTGCTCGCGTCATGACTTCCGTCACGACTTCGTCACCGGTTGCCACAGTCTAGACTACTCGGGCCAAGCGGGCATCAAGCCGGGTTTCCATCTCGAAGGCAACAGGATCATCGGGGAATACAAGGACAAGAACGGGTTCGGGGCGCGTATCGAGGTCAGGACCACCTGCGTCAACAGCCTCGAATTTTCCTGGGCCCTGAAAAGGCTGAACGGCGAGGGTTAATTTTCCGATACCCAAGAAGCGCATTTTCTCTGAAATGAAACCGGCCGTACGGGGAAAACCCCGAACGGCCGGTTGTGTTTCGGGAGGCCGAAAGGGTCTATTCGATTTTCAGGATTTCGAACAGGTTGCCGGTCACTCGTACCGTGACCCGAGCCTGGACCGGTTTTTTGAGTTTTTTTCCGAACACCTTTTCGTGTTGCTCCGGAACAAGGGACTTGTCCTTACTCTGGGCTTTCTTGCCCTCGTGTTCGGCTGTGAGAGTGCCTGAACCACGGTCCCATTTTAGAATGGCGTTCTCCCAGATGATATCCTCGGCACTGGCCAAGACGGAGGGGGCGGCTGTTCCGGGGGTTCCATGGGGGTCAGCAGACGATCCGCCAGAGACAGTCGACGCTTCAGCCAGGGCGAAGCGGCCATAGCCCACCGCAGTCTTGCCTCCGAAGCCCAGTTCGGTGAAGGCCGTGTCGAACATTTCCCGCACCGACGTCTCGTCCTCGGGGCCGAAGGTACGTTCCACGGCCTGCCGTTCTTCCTTTACGGGCTTGGCTAGAGGTGAGGCCAGCACCCGGAAGACAAAAACCGTGCCTTCGGGAACGGACAGGAACTTGACCGGGATGGGGTCTTCGCAATCGACAGGACCTGTCTCTTTTTCTTGAGGGGTCGAAGCACCATAGTACTTATGGTAATGCGGGTTCATGATATCCGGTTTGAGCACCGGTATCTGTTCTGGATACGCATCCAGAAAGACAAGCTGGCCGCGTACTCCGTCCTCGGCTCCTGTGTCCGTGTCCCCGAAGTATTTGCGCAGAGAGGGTTCGCGGTCGTCGAGCTCCCATTGGTTGCCGTGCTCGTCGTGATGGAAACGGCCCTTGTCGTCCAGGCGGCCCTTGTGCATCCAGGCCTCGGCTTGTCCCGAGCGCGTCAGGTTCACGGCTTGGGCTAGCCGGAGAACGCCCTTGACGGCGCTGGCTGGAAGATACGGTACGCCGGTGTTGCGGTCCAAAATAAAGCCCGTTTCCGTGGGGTGCCCGCTGCCCAGGCCGGATACAAAAGGAGTTTGCAGACTGGCCCGGATTTCCAGGGCCGGGCGTCCTTCCTGGCGAGCCTGATCGAGAACGGTTTTCTGCCTTCGGTGGAGGGCCTGCAGAGCGCTGGCTGCCGCGGGCAGCATGGTCTGGGACCGATTGCCAAGCTCGACGATGGAGGAATCCATGATTGGTTTGGAATTGTTTTGCTGGATTCCCGCTTGAAACTCGGCCTTGATGTTCGCCCCAGTAATTCGCCATTGCGTCATGCGGGAAAAAAACAACCCGAAGTTGCCCCGTGTTCCGGCATGCAAAAGATCGCTTTGAAACTTCGGTACCACGTACATATCACACCTCGAAAGCCCGGGCGTAGCGCTTGAGCCATTGGAGCATGGCCAAGGCCTCCCTTTGGGCGGTCAGGTAGTCGCCTTGTTCGAGTCCGGCGAATTTTTGAAGAAATAACATGTCCTTATCGGCTTTCAAGAGCGGAATTTCTTTTTCCAACCAACTTCTGATGATCGAGAATGTAGATGAATGCTTGGCGCTGTCCCGTTTGGAGAGGAGAAAGGCCAGGGTCTGGGCCACACCGTTGGTCAAGATCATGGTCGGCACGCCGACGATGAAATTGGCCGTATCCTTGTCAACGCCGCGAGGGAATTTGTCGTCGATGGCCCTCAAGGCGTATTCTGAACGTGTCTGTTCCTTGGTCCGCATGATATGCCCTCCCTACATCCAGGTGAGTTCGAAAATGCCACGGCCCAGGGTCTCGTCCCCCCCGATCTGGAGGTGTGAAGCCATGGTCTGACGGATGAATCCGGCCACGGTCTCGGCCGAATGGGTGCCATTGCCTTCCCGGGACGAGCCCCACAAAAGCACGCTGTACATGATGGCATCGGCCGGGAGTTCCTCCTGATAGCGCAGGGAGCCGCTCTGGGTCGTGCCCGTGGACTGATCGATCTTGATCTGGGCCATGACTTGGGTGCAACTCGTGACCCCGTAGCTGAAGACCTCGTCGTGGACGAGGAGCAGGCGATCGGCCCCTTTCAGGTACGGCTGCAACGCATCAAGGGCTTTGATCGCTTCTCCTCCGTCCACGGTCTCGACCTCCATGTCCTCTAGGAGCACCCGGCCCTTGACCTGACCGGATAGGACCCAGGCCTTGCCCTTGGCCAGCATTTGCAGATTCTCGAGTTTTTCGGCCCCGGCCTTGCCGACCAGGCGGAGATCCTTGCTCAATCGGCCGAGCACGGCCGGACAGGTGATCCAGACAAAGGGAGCCAAGTTGGAGCGCATGGGAAAGGCCAGAATCTTGACGTCCGAGACGGCCAGTGCCCCGGCGAACTCGGATTTCTCGGAGCCGAAAACAAGATCCGTGAGCTGGTCGAATTGGGCGATGGCCGTCGCTTCCAGACAGTCAGCCTTGTGACGATCGAAGTGGGCGCGCATGGCTCCCTTCATACCCGAGGCCTGGATCATGGGCCAATTGGTGTGCCGTTCGCGCTGGATGGGCAGGTCCACGACACCCAGAGCCACACCGCTTCCGGCATGGCAGGGAGTCACGGCGTACATAACGAGAATGGAATCTTGATTCGTGGTCATTGAATTTCTCCTTGTCTATCCGGCCAGAGGAACACAGCCGGTGTTGATTTTCATGCTGAAGACAGACCCGGCCGGTAGCCAGGATCTGGTCGGTTTGTGAAATCTTCGTGCCAGATCCCATCCGGCAAGGATCACCGGCTTGGGGGCGCTTACAATCATGCCCAATGTTTCGGATTCAAGGGGTACGGGAACAAGAGTCAGAAACCGATCGCCTTCCACTGTGGGGAAAGACGGAGTCTTGCACCTCTCGTAGCCACAAACTCGAAGCTCGCCTCCGAGAGTCAACCGGCCGGAATCGCCAATCCCGATGTCCCGATCCAGGCCGACGAGCAGGGTTACATCGGGTCGCAAACGAATGTGGCCGGCCGAGTAGAGTTTGCCCTCCAGCACCTTGCGATTGGCGTCCAAGGCGATCCCCACCCGGGATTCGAGATCGAAGAGATCGCCGGGCATGAGCATGTCATCGGCCCCGATCTTGGGTTCCCGGATCGACAAGAGTTCCAGAGCCACCCAGTTTCCGGCCAGGGGTACGGGCTGGTGCCTAGCCTCCATTATGGGCGGCGCCTCGGCCGAAACGACCAAGCCCAAGGGGGAAGATTTGGGCAGGCAACGGGCCATGCGGACTTTTTGACCAACGAGATCCTCACCCAGCATCGGC
>RZZR01000192.1 GCA_009929795.1 Deltaproteobacteria bacterium
CAACCGGCCTATCGTAACGCATGTTGAAGCCAAAGCCTCCAAGAGGAATTGCGGCTGAGTGTAGTTACAAGCCTCGTCCTTCAGGGCGAGGTCGTTGACAGGGTGTCTGCTGATCCTGAGCCTTGATTTTCAACAAAAAACGCGCCTCCCGATGCCCGGAAATTCCCTGGGTGAACAGAAGTTCGGGAAAATACAGGCTGCGTCGAAACGCCCTCAACCCGCTTTTTTCTCGTTCCCTGGCCTGAACATTCCACCCGCTGCGTTGCAGGAAGGTCAGGACATCATCGGACATGCGGATGAACTCTTCCTCGCCAAGGTTTTTGCAATCAAAATCCAAGTCTTCGGAAAAACGATCAATACCCTTGACCAGGCGAAGGGTCGTGCCTCCGATAAAGGTCATTTTACGGATGTGCTCCGTGCTGGAAAGATATTCCAGAATCAATAACTGCATATACTCCTTGAGAATATGCTTTTGAAAGACCGCATTCTCAGCCATTGAAGGCGGATAGAATTTTTTGATCAGGTCCAGGGGGATCATACATCATACGCCTTTTGAAGAATTTGCATGCGCTTTTCAAGCCGTGCGCATTGGAAACGTTTGCCCATGGACATCCAAATGCTCAGGTCCAGGTCCTCACGTAACACATCCCGATCAAGACGAAGTTCGAGAAGCTCCGGCACCGTGGTATAGAATGGGTACAGATACAGCAGGTCCAGCAAGGCCTTTTCCATGGTTGCATAAGGGATTGTCCGGGCATTCGCGATGGGGCGGCGAACATAGCCGAACATCAAATCGCTCTTGACGCTTTTGTAGGAGCATGTGCCGAATTCGTTGGTGAACGAGGCGGTTTTCAGTGAGGTGACACTGGTTATCTGAACCACGGATTCGGGAATCAACCCATAGAATGCCAGGGCCGAGTGCAGACTGATATAGGAGGGAGCGTAGATTTTGCCGGCGACATATTCGGCAAAATCCGGAGAATCCTTATATTCGGGAAAGGCATACCATCCGCGCCGCAGATGCAGGAGATACCCCTTTTTCGTCCACCGGACCAGATTGTTGCGATCAAATCCCGGCCGCCATGCATAGACTTGATGAATGGTGAAACAGCCAAGCTCAAACATTTTGGTTTTGAATTCAATCCATCCCATAATTTATTTCCATTATGCAACAAATTTATTTACTTTTGGAAATATAATGAACGATGGGGGCTGTCAAGCGATATCCGGATATGAGCGGTGTTTTCCAAGGCGTCGGCATGGTAAGCCGAAAATTTGAAATGAATACCCTGCCCATCGCCGTTCCCGGTGAAGCGGACGTGATTTTTCACTTCCCATCGGCCCCGAAATGGTGCAGGTTTCCTCGAACGATACATGTCACTTTCGGAGAATATCCCATGCGCTCTTCCGCCGCGAAACATGATGGTCAGGCCCACTTGCTGCTCCGGTCCGCACTCGCCGTTCTGACCGTTCTCGCCTTGGCCTCGTTTTCCTGGGCCGCCCCGGTCGATCCGGACACGGCCGCCCTCATGGTCCGGGGTTGGCTGAAGACTGATTCCCGACCAATGGACCGGGCCATGCGGGATACCGTTGTCCTGCCCGCCCAGGCCCACGACATCCACAACGGGCAGCCGAATTTCTACGTCGTGCCCTTGAGCCCCGAAGGATTCGTTCTGGTGCCCGGCGACGACACGGCCGAACCCGTGGTCGGGTTCCAATCGGAAGGGGCATATATCCACGACCCCGACAGCCCCCTGACCGCCCTGGTCACTCAGGACATGCGGGGCCGCATGGCCAGGGCCGAGGCCCTGAATGCCAAGCTGTCCCGGGGCCAAGACGCCGACGATTCCGGCGCCGCAAGCAACGTGGCCCGGTGGAGATCCCTTCTGGCCGCAGCCCGAAGCCCGCAAGGCACCCGAACCGGCACGGCCTCCATCTCCGACGTCCGGGTGGACGCCCTGGTCCAGAGCAAGTGGGACCAGTCAACAGTGGGCGGGCAGAACACCTACAACTACTACACGCCCAACAACTATGTCTGCGGCTGCGTGGCCACGGCCATGGCCCAGCTCATGCGTTTTCACCAACATCCTACAATCGGCGTGGGCACGGCCAATTTTCTTATCCAGGTTGACGAAACAAATGCCACTCGAAGCCTGCGCGGCGGGGACGGCTCCGGCGGGCCCTATGCATGGTCGTCCATGCCTCTTGTTCCCGCCTTGGGCGTTACCTTGGCCCAACGGCAGGCCATCGGTGCCCTGACCCACGACGCAGGCGTGTCCGTGAACATGAGCTATACTTCGGACGGGTCGGGGGCGGATACCTTGCAGGCTGGCTGGGCCTTTCTCAATGTCTTTGACTATGATCGGGCGATTCGAGGGAGAAATTCCTCGTGGACCAATTTTGCGGGACCAGAACTGAACACAATGACCAACCCCAATCTTGACGCGGGATATCCGGTTCTCCTGGGCATCACTGGAGCAGGCGGCCACGCCATTGTCTGCGACGGCTACGGCTACCAGTCGACAACCCTGTACCACCATTTGAACATGGGCTGGTCCGGCGCTAAGGACATGTGGTACAATCTGCCGACCATTGACACGACGTGGTATAACTTCAACTCCGTCTACAAATGCGTCTACAACGTCTTTCCGAACAAGACCGGAGAGGTCATCAGCGGACGGATAACCGACGGATCGGGCAGCCCTTTGGCTGGAGTAACGGTCTCGGCCGCACCCTCGGGCGGCGGTTCGTCCATCACCGACACCACGGACGCCAAGGGCATCTACGGCCTGGCCGGAGTCCTGTCCGGAACCCAGTACACCATCACCCCGTCCAAGGCCGGATACACCTTCACCGCTCGGACCGAAACCACGGGAACGAGCATGAACCACTCCACGACCTGCGGCAATGTCTGGGGGGTTGATTTCTCCGGAGCGGAGGCCGGAAGCGGGAGCATCGTTCCGGTGCTGAATCTTTTGTTGCAGTGAGTTTTTTTGGCTTGACCGAATCATTTCCGGGCAGGCCTGCCGCCTTGAGGAGGCCGCCATGGTAACGTACACGGCAAAATATTTGAAAATTGATTCCGGATACATGGACCAATGTATCGAGTGGCCCGAGGTCCTGACGGAAGGCGAAAGCCTCGATGAATGCAGGGCGATGCTTCGCGACGCACTTCAGGAAATGTTTTCGACATACCTTGAGCTCTGCAAGGAAATACCTCAAGGGAACGCCTTGATCGAGCAATTGCCTGTCGTCGAGGTGGGGCGTGTCGGGATGTTTGCTCCAGGACGCGAATGTTAACATCTACCAACACATAGCCCATGACGAGAATTCATCGTCCGGCCAGATGAGCGGTCCGGGCGCTTGGAGCTTGACGAAAATCAAGGAAATGTTGGAGACTGAGCACAGCTTGGCGAGAAGCCCTTGTACTGGTATTGTCCGACCAAGGAACCGACCTTTGTCTTCAATATGCAGGTACCGGATGTGGATACCTGCAAAATACCCATCGATGGACAGGTGGCTGAGCCGTGTGAGATTCATTTGTTTTTTGGGCGGTGAGTCAAGGGAGAGAGTTACGCCATGAAAAGAGCTCGATATCTTGTCTACGCATGTCTTGGAACGGGGATCACACTCTTGGCGTTTTTTTTGTGTGGGTGGACTTATGCCAGCCAAGGCCCTCTGTCGCTGGCCCAAGCCGTTGCCGACATTGGGCGTGCCAATGGCATTGATATCCGGGTTGAACTTGTCCGTGGCGCGGATGTTTCTCGAAAAATGATTGAAACGACCAAATTTCCTGACAATTTGTACAAGGCAATTGAGGAGGTGATGCGATCGGCAGGGGTGAAGGACTATATTTTTTCGTGTGA
>RZZR01000193.1 GCA_009929795.1 Deltaproteobacteria bacterium
CGCGGCCATGACCCTGGGCGCGGTCCGCATGTACGCCGAAACCGCCTCCCGGCCCCAATACGCCCCCACCCGGGCCTTCTACCTGGCCCGGGGGTATCGAGAGGAGGCCGTGCTCAACGGATTCTACGCCGATGACGACGACAAGGTGGTCTACCGCAAGGATTTGATTTTGTGACTGAATCTTCATTGCGAAGTTCATTTGGGCCTTGCCCTTTGAGACGACATCGTCGTTGACTTTCCACATCCGATCATTATACCCGCTTCCTTCTTCTTGACCCTCGGAAATCGAAATTTTCAATCCTTATGGAGAAACCCATGTTCGGCGCGACAATCAGTCGTTTTTTTGGCTTGTTCAAGGCAAAGACCTTATTTCTTTGTCTTGGCTTCATTCTTTTCTCGATTCTCCCGGCCGTGGCCGAACAGCTTGAGCCTGACAAATTCTTTTCCTCGACCACCATTGCCCTGCCAGACGGCACCATTCTTGAGCGGTCGATCATCGCCGGGCCTCCCCACCCTCCCATCGGATTTGAACGCCGAACCTTGAGGGCCCTGCCCGAGCCCAATCCAAGCGCCGGAGTGAACGTCATCTCCGACGTTCCCGCCTATACCTGGTGCTTTGGGTGTTCGGCCACGTCGGCGGCCATGATCGCCGGATACTACGACCGCAACGGCTACCCGAACATGTACGCGGGGCCGTCCAACGGAGGCGTGGCCCCACTGAACAACGACGAGTTCTGGACGACATGGGTCGACGGTTGCTTGGAACCCAGGAATCGATGTCCCTTGAGCGCCACCCAGATGGGCCTCGACGGCCGGGCCACCCGGGGCCATGTGGACGACTACTGGATCTGCTACGGAAATCCCGGGCCTGACCCCTTTGTCGTCAATGGCTGGACCGAGCACGTCAAGGGCGACTGCACGGCCGACTTCATGGGCACGAATCAAGCATCAAGCCCCATTGAGAACTCCGATGGAGCGACCACATTTTGGAACTATAATGACGGCCGTCCCCTTACCGCCCAGCAACTTTTCGATTCAGGACCAGACGACTATGAACGCAGTGGTCTGTGCGGCATCGTCGAGTTCTACGAATCCCGCGGCTACAGCGTGACCCAGGCCTACAACCAATACATCCACCCGTACGGAAGCAACACCCAGGGCTTCACCTTCGCCCAGTTCAAGGCCGAGATCGACGCCGGGCGCCCGGTCATGTTTCATGTTACAGGGCACACCATGGTCGGCGTCGGGTACGACGACTCCACCAGCACCATCTACCTCCACGACACCTGGGACCACAGCCAGCATGCCATGACCTGGGGCGGTTCCTATTCAGGAATGACCCAATACGCCGTGACCATTGTCGTTTTGGACTCCCCGCCGCCTCCATCCCCGACAAAATCCTTGCCTTGGCTGAACATCCTGCTCCTGGATTGACGGTTCCAGTCTGACAATCCTCGCCCGGCAAAAATCGGCCCTCGGCCGTGACCGAGGGTTCTTTTCGCCGGATCGATGATTCCAGAGTCCGCCGCGTGGCCGAGCGTTGCGGGCTCTCTTTCCTTTTGGTACGGTTCTTTCATGGCTTGGCCGGGAGGCAATTCGTGCCTCCGAGACCGCGAACCGCCACGCCCCATCGGAGACCTTCCATGGCCATCGACGACTTCTACAGGGCCCTGACCTTTGATACGTCCATGCAGATGCTTCAGCAGGACATGCTGACCAATGCCTACTTTTACGGCTCTCCAGTGGGGGCCAATCTCCGGGCCATGATCCTCGGTCGGCAACCGGTCCAGCCCCTGACCAACCCCTTTGACGAGGCCATCACCGGCCGCCTGCGCTCCGACAGCGCCGTGATTCGCCAAAACGCCCGCAACGTGACCGAGGCCTCCTCCATGATGGGCGTGGCCAAGGAGGCCGTGGCTACCATCAAGAGCACCCTGAAGGAAATGGAGAGTCTGGCCAAGGCCGTCAAGGAGGGCGATCTGACCTACAGTGCGGGCGTGGCCGCCGAGTACAATGCCCTGCGGGACAAGATCACCGCCATCATCGAGGACACCGAGTACAACGGCATCGCCCTGCTGGACGGCGGCCGGTGGGGCACCGACCAGATCGACGCCCAGGGCAACGTGTTCGTCCAGGCCTTTCTGAACGGCGGCTTCAACACGACCTTCCGGGCCCTGGACGAAGTGGCCTGGAGCGATCTCAAGGGAGGGGACCTCGACCCGGCCGACAGCGCGAAACTCCAGGCCCAGATCGACACGCTCTCCGGCTTCGTCGGCGACATGGGCACCGTGGAAGACATCTACTCCAACCGACAGTCCGGTCTGGAAAGCCAGGGAACGGCCCTGCGGGCCCAGGCCGAACTTCTGGATCAGGCCGTGGAGGCCAGGCGCCACACGCCCGCCCTGTCCCTGGAGGAGATCATCCTCCGTCTCCTGTTCGGCTCTTCAGGAAGCCTGTTGAACCAGACCGGCTGAGGGCCGAAGGAGGCCCTGCCGTTCCGCCCCGCCCATGGATGCCCCCGGCTTCGACCCAATCCACATCCGCCGTGTCCAGGCCGGCGATCGAGAGGCCTTCGCTCCCATCGTCGAGGCCTTCGGGCCGGCCATTCATGCCTTCATCTCCCGTCTGATCCCCGACCGGGAAACCGCCCGGGACCTGACCCAGGAAACATTCCTCCGGGCCTTTGTCGGCATCGTCCGCTTCGACCCGACCAAACCCCTGGCCCCCTGGCTCCACCGCATTGCCCTCAATCTGGTTCGGGACCGGGCCCGATCAGCCCGAATTCGACCCGAGGCCCAAACCGGCCCGGACGCCGTCCCTGACATCGAGGACACGCGGGCCTCCGACCCGGCCGACGATCTCAGCGAGCGCCAGGACCGCCAGGCCATCCGAGCCGCCATGGGGCGTCTGCCCGCCGAATATCGGGAGGCCGTGGCCCTGCGTTTCTTTCAGGACCTGTCCTTTGCCCAGGTCGCGGCCGTGCTTGACACCTCCGAGGCCGCGGCCAAGATGCGGGTCTACCGGGGTCTGGAACGCCTCCAGAACATCCTGGGCACACGCGGCAACCAAACGCCCAAATTTTGATTCCGCCTGTTACTTTTTCCTGTTTCGTCCGTATTACGGGGTAAGGACCAAACTCATGACCTCCAGACCATCTCCAAACGACCTGCCCGAACACCTCCGGCCCCTGGCCGAGCGTCTGGGCCGAATGCCCGCGCCTTTCCCGTACGACGACGGACTGAACGCCGAGATCATGGCCCAGGTCCGGACCATCCACCTCAAGGCCGAGCCCACGGGCCTGGCCCTGGGGTGGACGACCCTTGGCCTCGGCCTGTTCTTCACCAGCATCACGGCCTCCATCATGCTCGGAGCGGCCCTGTCCCCGGCCCTGGACCGGGCCACGGTACTAAACCTGACCCTCATCCTGTCCCCGGCGTTGCCGGCCGGGGTGGCCTCGTCCCTGCTGGGCATATCCCTCGTCCGTGGCGTCCTGACCCCTCCGAACCTGCCGCCAAGAGCCATTCCGCCCCTGGCCATGTTCGCCGCCGTCCTGGCCATGGGCCTGACCAGCCCCGTCCTCGGTCCCCTGGCCTCCATCGCCGTGGCCATGGGCCTGGCCGGGGTGATCGGCTGGGGCATTCTGGCCCTGGCCTCCACCTTCCACCCCAGCAAGGATCTTCGCCATGTCCATGCCAACCTCGCCCTCTAACCGGCATGCCTTCGGCTTCACCATGATCGAGATCATCTCGGTCCTGGTCCTGCTGGGTATTCTGGCCGCCGTGGCCGTGATCCGTTCCGGAGGACCGGACACCACCGTCCGGGCCAACGCCGACATCCTCTCCTCCCATCTGCGCTACGCCCAGAG